>NZ_JAMYPD010000022.1:0-113167 GCF_040320195.1 Mesorhizobium sp. M0768
GCAGACACATTCTCCACGGCGATCTCCTGTTGAGTGAGTGGTTCGATGCAGCCTCACCCTGACAGAGCGCCGGCCGCCGTTCACTCCTCATGGGATCTAAAGCAATGGCGCCGGGCTTTCCCCTTTGTTAACCTGCTTTGTTGTAGTTTTCCGCTGAAATTCCCCGCATCCATGCGCGGAATGCCGAACGGGGTATGGCAGTGATGAGGTCAGCGGCGGTCGACCATGCGCCGTCCCAAGCTGAAAGGCGTAACTTTCAGCGCGTCCGCGTGAAAATTTACGGACGTTTCATGCTGGAAGACCGCACCGAACATCCCTGCCAGGTGGTCGACATGTCGCCCGGCAACGTCGCGCTGCGCACCGAGCGCGCCGGCCTGGCTGGCGAAAAGGTCATTGCCTATATCGATCACATCGGCCGCATCGAAGGCGTCATCACCCGCACTTTGCAGGATGGCTTTGCGATGACCGTCATCGCGTCGGAGCGCAAGAGGGACAAGCTTGCCGCGCAACTGACCTGGCTTGCCAACAAGCACGAGCTCGACCTGCCGGAAGACCGCCGCCATGAACGCGTCGCACCGCGCAACCCGACGAGCGTGCTGCAGCTTGCCGACGGACGCCAGTACCAGTGCCGCATCATCGACCTGTCGCTGTCGGGCGCGGCGATCGAGATCGACGTCAAGCCGGCCATCGGCGTCCAGGTGACGCTGGGCACCATGCGCGGCCAGATAGTGCGGCATTTCGAAGATGGCGTCGCCATCGAGTTCGCCGTCATCCAGCGGCCGGAAACGCTCGATACCGAATTCAGCTCGTCGCGCGGCTGACGCGGAAGCGTCAGCACTATAGGGAAGAGAGAGGCTGGCGATCCTTCGCGCCCCCCTCTGTCTTGCCCTCTTTGCCACCACTTGGCATCTCCCCCACGAGGGGGGAGATCGGCTTTCAAAACGGCTTTCACCAATCTCAAGCGTCGCAGGAATGAGCGGGACGCCGGAACTGCCAATCTCCCCGCTTGTGGGGGAGATGTCCGGCAGGACAGAGAGGGGCGCTGTCCCGCTGTCGCGGATGCACCCAAAGGGCACCCTAACAATTCTATACTCAATTGCATCAAATTTTACACATATTCTATTGGCGTTTTACTTAATGTCTACTTCGCGCTTTTGCGTCAAATAAATCCAGCCGTGTCATTGTCTCCTCAAACGGGGAGACTGAATAATGAACAGGATGAGGGGCAAGCTGTTGCTGGCGGCAATAGCGATGCAGCTTTTCGGTTGGGGGACTGTAAACGCGGCGGAGCCGGCCTTCATGCATACCGGCGGCCGCACCACGCAGCCGGTCGGACACTACGAATTGTGCCAGCAGCTTCCGCAGGAATGCAATCAGAGGACGCCTGGCCGGGCACCCGTCGAGCTGACCCGCAAGCTGTGGGCAACGATCGTCAAGGTCAACAATTCGGTCAACAGCAGGGTCGCGCCGCGCACCGACATGGAAATGTGGGGCAAGGAGGAAGTCTGGTCCTTTCCCAATAGCGGCTTCGGCGACTGCGAGGACTATGCGCTGGAAAAGCGCCGCGAGCTGATGAGCATCGGCGTGCCGGCCGGCGATCTGCTGATGACGGTGGTGCGCCAGCGCAATGGCGACGGCCATGCGGTGCTGACCGTGCGCACCAGCCTTGGCGAGTTCATCCTCGACAATCTCCAGCCCAAGGTGCTGTCCTGGACCAATACCGGCTACACCTACCTGAAGCGCCAGTCCGAGCGGAATTCCGGCGCCTGGGTGACGATCAACGACGGCCGCTCCGACGCGGTCGCCAGCGTCCGCTGAGGACGCCAAGGCATGTCGCGCAAAAGCGCGTAGCGGTTTTGGGATAACGACATGCATAAAACAGAGGTTAAGTGCGTCGCATGACTTCGCGCTTTAGGAGAAACCCGGTCGAGTCCCCACCCTCCCCGTCCCCAACGACCGGGTTTAAGGAGCCGGCCCCGTCCCCGGGCCGGCTCCACCATTTTTGGGGAGCGTTTCGGACATCCGGACAGACAGCGGCTATCTTCCACGAAACTCTAGAGCCAAGCAGTTCCCATGATGCCAGTGACATCAGAGACCGCGATCCTAAGCGACACAGTGGGAAGCAGTATCCTTTTTGTGGTTCTCTCCTCGGCCACATTCTACTGCGTTCGTGAACTCGTGTCTGCGTGGAGAACAGGCTCCATTCGGTCAAAAACTGGACTCGTTCTGCGAAGCTCAGATCTTCTGATTTTCCGGCGGCTGGTTCGCGCGATCGCCTTCGCAGTTGCTTTACTTACACTTTGCCTTTTTGCTGTCACCGCCGAACTTATGCGGCATATGTTCGGTATCAGCGAGCTACGGGTGGGAGCGGCAATCGCTGTCTTAACTCTCTTTTTTCTGGTGGCTTTGGCTGCCAAGTTTAGTCGATGAGAAGCGCCGGTTACAGTTATCTCGGCTTTGCCTCCAACTGCGCTTCGTCATCCAAGCTGTCTCACGATCGTTTGTGGGATACGAGCTGCCGTTTGCCGTCGAAACGCTGTTACTTGCCCCTGATACGGAACGCGTCGACAAAGGCGGAAAACGCCGGAGAGGGATGGCGCCGGCTTGGATAGTACAGGTGGTAACCCTGGAACGTTGGGCACCATTTGGTCAGGACTTCCTGGAGAAGGCCACTCTCAATGTGTGGAAGGACGAGTTCGCGCGGCAGATAGGCCAAGCCCACTCCGTCAAGCGCGGCCTGGATCGCCGGCCCCATGTTGTTAAGCGTCAGTTGTCCCTCGACCCTAGCATTGAACTCGCGCGCTCCTTCCCGCAATTCCCAGGCATAGACCGATCCTGACGTCGGCAGCCGGTAGTTGATGCAGTTATGGTCGGTCAGCTCCTGCGGCGTCTCCGGCGGTGTCCGGTGGGCGAAGTAATGGGGTGAGCCGACCACAGTGTAGGTCACGTCGGCTCCGATGCGCACGGCTACCATATCCCGGGCAATGGACTCGCCCAGACGCACGCCGGCATCGAACTGGCGCTCGACGATGTTGGTGAAGGCGTTGTCGACCACCAACTCGACATTGATATCGGGGAAGTCGCTCAGGAACTTTGGCAGCCGGGCGCGGAAGACAATGTCGACCGAATCGTCGGTGCACACCAGGCGAATGTTGCCGGACGGCCTGTCGCGAAGGACGCCGAGAGCGCTGACCTCAGCCGCGATGCCTTCGAAATGCGGTTCGATGCCTTCCTTGAGGCGTTGACCGGCCGCCGTCGGGGCCACGTCGCGCGTGGTGCGAGACAGAAGACGGACGCCAAGCCGCGACTCCAGCGACTTGATGGTGTGGCTAAGGGCCGAAGGAGTGACCCCGAGCTTGGCGGCTGCTCGGGTGAAGCTCCGCGTCCGGGTGATCTCAAGGAACGCGCGCATTTCGGCGAACTCGTCGCGTGGCATTGATGAGCCTCATTCACAACCAGATCAAAATTATACCCGCTAGTCGCATTTGGCCAGCCCGACTACTTAGTTCGGGAACGGACAGGAGACTGCCTTATGACCATCGATTTCGTGCTGGACGAGGCCACTGCTGCTGACAGCGGGACGACCCCATGGTCTGCGGTGGTCTGCCTGTCGCTGCTGACCTTCCTTCTGGTCGGACTGGAGTTCCTCCCGGTGAGCCTGCTCACCCCGATCGCTCAGGATCTGGCCGTCTCCGAGGGTCAGGCAGGCCAGGCAATCGCGGTATCCGGATTCTTCGCCGTGGTTACCAGCCTCTTCGGCAACTCGCTGTTGCGAAACGTCGATCGACGGACGGTGGTTCTGGTCTATACGGCAGTGCTGGCCGCATCGAGCCTGGCGGTGGCGCTTGCTCCCAACTTCCTGGTCTTCCTGGCCGGGCGGGCGCTGGTGGGCATCGCGATCGGCGGTTTCTGGTCACTGTCGACGGCCATTCTGGCCCGCCTGGCCGCGGGACCCGATCTGCCCAAGGCCATTGCCTTGCTCCAGGGTGGCACTGCCTTCGCATTGGTGATCGCCGCGCCCGTCGGCAGCTTCCTCGGATCGCTGATCGGATGGCGGGGAACGTTTTTCGTCACTGTCCCCATCGGCCTTGCGGCGCTCGTGTGGCAGTTGGCCGTTCTCCCGAAGATGCCGCCGATAGAGATCGCCTCGGTGTCGAGCATGTTCGGCCTGCTGCGGAATCGCAGATTCGCCATCGGCATGGGCGCGACGGGGCTCGCTTTCATCGGGCAGAACGCGCTCTCGATCTATCTGCGGCCGTTTCTGGAAAACGTGACGGGCCTTGAGGTCAACACCCTCTCACTGGCTCTATTGGGCGTCGGCCTCGGTGGCGTGGCGGGACTGTCGATTGTCGGCTTCATACTCCGGCGGCACCTCACAGCCGTGCTGATCGGGCTGCCGAGTGCACTCGCGGTCTTCGCTCTACTGCTGATTGCCTTTGGACCGTTTGCACGCGCCACGGCCGGCCTGCTGGTTCTTTGGGGACTGTTCGCTACCCCGATCCCGGTGGCGTGGAACACCTGGATGAGCACGCTCATCCCTGAAGACCTGGAGGCCGGGGGCGGACTCCAGGTCGCCCTGATCCAGTTCGCGATCGCAGGCGGCGCTATTGCAGGAGGCCTGCTGTTCGACGTGGCCGGCTGGTGGAGCGCCTTCCTTCTCGCCGCCGTCCTGCTCACGGGATCGGCCTTGCTCGCCGCCTCGGCCGGCCCCCGCACCTGAACTCTTTCAATTCTTGTCAAGGAGAATCTCATGTCCGAAGGAATCGAGAACAAGGTCGTCGTCATCACCGGTGCCAGCAGCGGCCTCGGTGAAGCGACGGCACGCCATCTTGCCGCACGAGGCGCTTCCGTGGTCCTGGGTGCACGCCGGTCACACCGCATCGACGCCCTTGTCCAAGAACTGACCGGCGCTGGGCACAAAGCCAAGGCCGTTACTACGGACGTCACCGATGCCGGCCAGGTCCAGAACCTGGTGAACACGGCGGTCCGGGAATTCGGCCGCATCGACGTGATGCTCAACAATGCGGGCCTCATGCCGTTGGCCCCGCTCGAACGGCTCAAGGTCGACGAATGGGACCGGATGATCGACGTCAACATCAAGGGCGTCCTTTACGGCATCGCGGCCGCGCTTCCGTACATGAAGGAGCAGCGATCGGGGCACATTATCAATGTCTCGTCCGTATACGGCCATGTGGTCGACCCGGGTGCGGCGGTCTATTGCGCCACCAAGTTCGCGGTGCGTGCGCTATCCGAGGGTCTGCGGAAAGAAGTGAAACCCTACAATATCCGTACCACGGTGATCTCGCCGGGCGCTGTCAGCACAGAGTTGCTCGAGCATATCAGCGAGAAGGATATCCAGCAGGGGACCAGGGACTTCGTGAGCAAGATCGCCGTGGGGCCAGATACGTTTGCCCGAACGGTCGCCTTCGCGATCAACGAGCCCGACGACGTCGATATCAACGAGATCTTGTTCCGGCCGACCGCCCAGCCGGTTTGACTTGGAAGGGGTTATGCTTCGATATCTTGAGGCCCGGCTCCGCCATTTCCGGGTCGGCTAGACCTTCCTCAGCCCCGCCCTAAACCGCCTGCCGTTTGCCACATAATGCGCGGCCGAGGCGCGCAGCCTGGCGACTGCGGCCTCGTCGAGCATCCTGACGACGCGCGCGGGCGAGCCGACGATCAGCGAATTGTCGGGAAATTGCTTGCCTTCGGTGACCAGCGCGCCGGCACCGACCAGCGAGTTGTTGCCGATCTTCGCCCCATTCAGCACGATGGCGCCCATGCCGATCAGGCTGTTGTCGCCGATCGTGCATCCGTGCAGCAAGGCACGGTGGCCGATCGTGCAGCCTTGGCCGACGGTCAGCGGAAAGCCGGCGTCGGTGTGCATGATTGTGTGCTCCTGCACGTTTGTGTCGGCGCCGACGACGATCGGCTCGTCGTCGCCGCGGACGACGACGCCGAACCAGAAGCCGGCATTGCGGCCGATCCTGATATTGCCGATCAGGGTGGCATCGGGCGCGATCCAGTTGCTGTCGGCGTCCTCGAAGGCGGGCGCTTTTCCGTCAATCGCGTAGATCGGCATTGCTGTCTCCAGATCGTCTCACACCGACAAGCTGCCAGACCCTAGAAGCGAAGCCGCCCAGGACGCAATGGCGATCACCACCATCCCCAGCGCCAGCGCCCAGATGGTCGCCGTACAGCCGCAGGAGATCAGCCCCAGCACCGAGATGCGACGCTCGCGCCAGGCGTCCAGCGCCTCGTTGGCGAACATCAGCGGCCCGGCGCAAGCCGTCGCGGCGAGTGAGCGCAGCATGTGCTTCGACGATACATAGGGCTGGACGAAGGCAAGCCTGCGGCCGGCGATCAGCTCCATCGCCGATCCGGTCAGGCCGCAAGCCGTCAGCCCAGCCATAAAACTGAATATGATTTGTTCGACCGGGCC
This sequence comes from Mesorhizobium sp. M0768, assembly GCF_040320195.1. Lineage (NCBI taxonomy): Bacteria > Pseudomonadati > Pseudomonadota > Alphaproteobacteria > Hyphomicrobiales > Phyllobacteriaceae > Mesorhizobium > Mesorhizobium sp. M0768. The sequence goes on from NZ_JAMYPD010000022.1 coordinate 6,443, forward strand.
CATCTTTACCCTCCGTTTACCATGAAATCGCACAGTCGCCCGCAAAGCTGCGAAGCAAGAGCCGTGCCGCGCCGAGATGTGCCGTTCAGGTACACCCGATGGGACGGCAAACGAGGGTCGCGATGAAGCAGGCAGCCGCCACTGAGGGCCCGCAACTCAGCGTCGTCGATTCGACGCTGATGAGGCGGGTGTTTTATGCATTCGCGACGCTGGCGCTGCTTTCGGTGGCGATCAGCCTCGGGGGCAAATGGTTCGGCCGCTCGATCGCCATGGCCGGGTACACCGACGACACCACGGTCCACAGGGTCGTCATCGGCAACAACGTCATCGCCGTGCCGGCCAATGTCATCCGCTTTGCCCAGGCCCGGCGCGACGGCATCGCCTCGCGACTCGACCTCTATCTGCGCTATCCCGAGATGGACGGCTACAGCGAGGCTGCCCGCAACGACTTCAACCACACCGGACCCAGCAAGGACATCGTCTTCCTGTCGTTCGAGCCGCAGATGATGTCGCGCGACATGAGCGGCCGCTTCGCGCCGATCTACAGCGCGCTGATCGCCAAGCCGGGTACGCCCGGCCCTGGCGGCACCACGCTTTACGCCTTCAGCGAAAAATCAGGCTATCTCAACGAAGTGCTGGCGGTCGCCGATCGCCCCGGCGAGGATCCGTTCGTCGCACGCTGCCTGAGCGGCCCGAGCGCGGACGAATCGCTGGCGCCCTGCGAACGCGACATCCTGGTCGGCGACAATCTCAGCCTCACCTACCGCTTCCCCCGGGAATTCCTGGGCGACTGGCAGGGGCTCGACGCGGCGATTTCGGGCGAGGCGGCACGTGTGCAGAAGACCGGGCGATAAGCAACGAAACGAGCCGTTCCGTAGCGATCCTTCGCGCCCCTCTCTGTCCTACCGGACATCTCCCCCACGAGGGGGGAGATCGGCCGTCATCTTGGCTTTCGCCAATCTCCAATGTTGCAGGAAGAGTGCAGCGCCGAGGCAGCCAATCCCCCTTCGTGGGGGAGATGGCCGGCAGGCCAGAGGGGGGCGCTGTCCCACCGGCGTCCTGCAAGGTTCCGTATCGCCGCAGCACTTGAGGCGTAGCGGCCAGCTAAACTCCCAGCTCAGGCCAGATCGATGTCGAGGATCGCCATCGAGAAATTATAGTCCCCATCGTCCTCGTCCTTGAAGACGATGCCGAGGAACTCGTCGCCGACATAGACCTCGGCCGAATCTTCCTTGCGCGGCCGCGCCTTCACTTCGAGTTTAGGGTTCTGGAAGGTGCGCTTGAAATAGGCGTCCAGCTTTCTGATTTCGTCCGGCTTCAACAGTCTTCTCCGATCGTCGGCTTCTTCGTTTGAGCGCGCTTCTGGCACGTCGACAATGGCCATGTAAAGGCAAGCCGGCGAGAGAACACGGGCAATCGCCTCAGGTTTGCGCTGCGGCGCCGACATCGATAGTTGGTTCGACGTGACAAGCCCCTGCCCGAGCACTCAGATGTCGAAGCTGACGACGTGGTCCATCGTCTGCGATGGCAACAGCTGGTCCATCTGCCGCGAAGGCTGGTCGCAGCCGGTCTCGCCGACGACGCGGGCCGGCACGCCGGCAACCGTCTTGTTGTGCGGTACCGGCGACAGCACCACCGAGCCGGCCGCGATCTTCGAGCAATGGCCGATCTCGATGTTGCCGAGGATCTTGGCGCCGGCGCCGATCAGCACGCCGTAGCGGATCTTGGGATGGCGGTCGCCGCCGGCTTTGCCGGTGCCGCCCAGCGTCACGCCGTGCAGGATTGACACGTCGTCCTCGATCACCGCCGTCTGGCCGACGACGAGGCCGGTGGCGTGGTCGAGGAAGATGCCCTTGCCGATGCGGGCAGCCGGATTGATGTCGGTCTGGAACACCGAGGACGACCGGCTCTGCAAATACAGCGCGAAGTCCTGACGGCCCTGGTTCCACAGCCAATGCGCCAGCCGGTGCGTCTGGATGGCGTGAAAACCCTTGAAGTAGAGCACCGGCATGATGAAGCGGTCGCATGCCGGATCACGGTCGTAATAGGCCTGGATATCGACGCGCACCGTCGTCGACCAGTCCTTGTCGTCGGCCGCCATCGCCTTGAACGTCTGGCGGATGAGGTCGGAGCCGATGTCCTGGTGGGCGAGGCGCTCGGCCAGCCGGTGAATGACCGCTTCTTCCAGGTTTTCCTGATTGAGGATGGTCGAATAGAGGAACGCCGCCAGCAGCGGATCGCGGTTGACCGCTTCCATCGCTTCGTCGCGGATCGAACGCCAGATCGGATCTACCGGCTGCACCCTGGTGGGACGGGAAATCGTAACGCTGTTCATCTGATGTCTCCGGCCATCCAATGTCTCGGCCATCCAATGTCTCGGTTGGCGGCTTGCCTATTCTCCGGCCGCACCTATAAGCCAGATCATAGCACGGGTGAACTCAATTTTCCTTAGTGCTTGGTGAAATGGATTTGGTTGGCGGAATTTCAAGCAGCCATGGAAAACGCAACCTTGATGGACGAGACCCTGAAGCGCGAGCTTTCCGCGCTCTATGAGGCCGAAGATCGCCACTACCACGACCTTGGCCACATCGAGGCGATGCTGGCGCTGGCCAATGATTACACGGCGTTGTTGCATGATCCTGAAGCAGTCGAGGCAGCGATCTGGTTTCACGACGCGATCTACGACAGCCGCGCCAAGGACAATGAGGCGAGGAGTGCCGCACTTGCCGAGGAAAAGCTCGCCGGTCGCGCCGATGCACAACGCCTCGGCCACATCGCGGCGATGATCACTGCCACCGCCGGCCACGAATTGCCGCCCCTTGGCGACCAGCATTCGGTTCGCGACGCGGCGCTGTTCCTCGACATAGACCTGGCGATCCTGGGTGCTGCGCCCGACGTGTTCGACGCCTACGAGCAGGCGGTTCGCCGCGAATATAAGTGGGTCGATGAGCCGATGTGGCGGGCCGGCCGTGCCGCAGTGCTAGAGGGCTTCCTCGCGCGGCCGCATATCTTCCACAGCGAGGAATTCCGCCGGCGCTTCGAAACCCAGGCCCGGCATAACATGGCGCGCTCGCTCAGGGCGCTGGGGCACAGCCCGCGCCGATCGCAGCCCGACGCGTAGGCCACTTGCGTCCGGAAGATTTGCCCGAAATCACGTAAACGCGCCTATGGTCGATGCCATGGCCCACAGCATAAACACCCCGGCGGCAAGCGACGCGCCGTTGACCACGATGCCAGCCAGGCCGAGCAAACGATTGTCGTTTGGACGACCCAGCGCCATCAGCCCGAAGACCGCGCCGGTAAGATGCGCCAATGGCCCGACCAGGAAAAATACCGCCATGAAGAAGCCTGTCACACTGTGCTGGATAAGCACGGACGCGTCGCTCGGCATTGCCATCAACGCGGTGATCGCCATCGCGCCTGCCACCAATGCAGCCAGCGCTAGAACAACGGACCATTCGCCGAACCTGCTTTTCGCAACGACGCCCAGCAAAGCGGCGTCGCTTCTTCCCCATTGTGCCATCGTACCCCCTGCCCCTCGTTCAGCGCGTGGCGGGTTTGAACCGATCCACGCGTCACGCTTAGTTACTCCCGTATCGTTGCAAAACCGCTAAGAACCCCAGCTTCAGGCCCAATGGCCGCTTTTGGGCAGCCATCCATCAAAACCGATGCTCGGCATAAAACTCCAGCACGCGCTGCTTGAAGGTCTTGTCGCCGACCGCCAGCATATGGTCGCGGCCTTCGATGTGAAAAGCCCTGGCGTTCGGCATCAGGGCGGCGAGTTCATCCGGCGAGCCGCCGATGTCGTCCTTGGTTCCCACCGCAATCAAGGTCGGCTGGGCAATGCGGGCAATGTCGGCCTCGCTCAGCAATTCGCGCGAGGTGGCGATGCAGGCGGCGAGCGCGCGGCGATCGCTGCGGGTCTGATCGGCGAAGGCGCGGAACGAGCGGCCGCGCGGATCGCTGGTGCCTGACGGATCGTCGGCCAGAAGGGCGTTGGCTATCGGATCCCAATCGCCGACGCCGTCGACCATGCCGATGCCGAGACCGCCGAAGACCAGCGTCGCCACCTTATCCGGGTCGGAGAGCGCCAGGAAGGCCGATATGCGCGCGCCCATCGAATAACCCATGACATGAGCGCGTTCGATGCCGAGATGGTTCAAAAGCGCTGCCGCGTCCGACGCCATTTTTGCCGGCGTGTAGTCAGCTTCGTCATAGCTCTTCGACGACGAGCCATGGCCGCGATTATCGAAGGCGATCGCACGATAGCCGGCGTCGTTCAGCGTCTTGAACCAGCCGGGTGACACCCAGTTGACGTAATGGCTCGAGGCAAAGCCGTGGATCATCAGCACCGGATCGCCCTGCCCCGATGCCGGCTGGCGGTCAAGGAAAGCAAGGTCGAAACCGTCATGTGAGAAGAACTGCATCGGCTGAAGATCCTGCCCGCTCAGTCGGAATCGACACTCGGCGCATCGCCCTTGTCGGGCGGCGGCATGGCCGGCCCCGGCGCCGTGCCGATGGCCGGATGGCGCAGCAGGTCGCCGTCCTTAATGCCCTTTTTGGCGGCCGTGCCCGCCTTGAGCTCGAGCACGAAGCGCACCGGTTCGTCCGGCGAGATGATCGCCTCCGACTGCGGCTCGCCTTGCTCGATCGCCCGGATCCGGCCGTCCTGTCCGACGAAGATCAGGTCGAGCGGCATCGGCGTGTTCTTCATCCAGAAACTCACATCCTGCGGCGCGCCGAACACGAACAGCATGCCGTGATTGTCGGCCATGTGCCGGCGGAACATCAGCCCGGCTTCGCGCTCGGCGGGCGTGTCGGCGATTTCCACGGAAAAAGAACGCTCGCCGGCCTTCGTCACCGCGACCAGCGGCGCCGGGTCGACGGGAAGGATCATCGCCTTGCCGTCGGCGGAACTCGGTTGCTGAAAATAGAAGAACGCACTTGCGGCGACGATGAGGAAAATCCCGGCGCAGAGCGCGCCCGCCGTCAGCCGGTTGCTGTGAGCCATATGAAATCCTCGGCCGGAACTAATGCGAGACCGGCAAGGTACCCATATCGGGGTGAATTTCGGCAGCCATAAGGCCTTTGTCGCCGCGTCCGAAGCGGACCAGCACCACCTGGCCCGGCCGGAGTTCGGTGATGCCGTAGCGGCGCAGCGTCTCCATGTGGACGAAAATGTCCTCGGTGCCCTCGCCCCGGGTCAGAAAGCCGAACCCCTTGGTGCGGTTGAACCATTTGACCAGCGCCCGTTCGAGGCCGCTTTCCGGCGTCACCGCGACATGGGTACGCTGCTCCTGCAGCTCCGCCGGATGCACCGCCGTGGTGACATCCATCGAGAGCACGCGGAAGGCCTGCAACCCGCGCTCGCCCTGCTTGACCAGGCAGACGACACGGGCGCCTTCCAGGGCGGTCTGAAAACCGTCCTTTCGAAGGCATGTCACATGGAGGAGGATGTCGCCCGAAGTACCATCATCGGGAAGGATGAAACCGTAGCCCTTGGCCACGTCGAACCATTTGATGGCGCCGGCGATTTCGACGAGATCGGCCGTATCGGCGCTCTCATCCCGCTTCAACGCATCGTTACCGGCCCCGTCCCGCCCCATGAAAGAGGCCTTTTCCCCCATAAGAACGCCCCCTTTTTTCAACAAACACCGCAACTGATTCTTGGTATCAGATTAACACCGCGGCTTCCGGTGTGTGCAAGACCTGACGTGCCTTTTTTCACGGTTCCGTACAGGAATAGCGGATTTGCCGTTTGCCGGCGCCGGCAAGCGTGGCCAATTGCCCTTTGGCCGGGCCGCCCCTATGTTGCGCCGCAACGCAACATAAGGAGGAAATCATGCGCTATCTGCACACCATGGTCCGCGTCGCCGACATCGATGCTTCGCTCGATTTCTACTGCAACAAGCTTGGCCTCAAGGAGGTGCGCCGCCATGAAAACGAGCAAGGCCGCTACACGCTGATCTTCCTCGCCGCCCCCGAAGACGAGCAAAGCGGCATCAGCGAGAAAGCGCCGCTGGTCGAGCTGACCTACAATTGGGACCCGGAAGACTACAAGGGCGGCCGCAATTTCGGCCATCTCGCCTATGAGGTCGACGACATCTACGCCACCTGTCAGCGGCTGATGGACAATGGCGTTACCATCAACCGGCCGCCGCGCGACGGCAACATGGCGTTCGTCAAATCGCCGGACGGCATCTCGATCGAGCTGTTGCAGAAAGGTCCGGCCAAGCCGAAGGCCGAGCCGTGGGCGTCGATGCCGAACACCGGCAGCTGGTAACCGATCACGCCATCTTGAACGGACGCAGGCGGGCCCTGGTTCGGTTTTCGCGTCCGCATTCCCAAGGAGAATTCATTCATGCCGGCCAGCCATGTCGACGTCGCCACCGAACATGCCAGCCGCTATCTGCAGCAGCTGTGCAAACATTGGGCGCACAAGTTTCCCGTCGAATTCGACCCGAACCACGGCACCATCGATCTGACGCTCGGCCGCACGGTTCTCGATGCCGACCCGGCTGCGCTGCACATTGCAGTGACGACCGATGAAGCCGGGTCGCTCGAGCGCCTGGAAACGCTCGTCGCCGAGCACATCAAGCGCTTCGCCTTCCGTGAAGAGCTGGCATTCGACTGGAAACGCGCTCCGACCGCGTAGACGACCTGTCAACCGCCGGCCTTGGCCATGTCCAGCAGCATCAGCACGGTGCGCCAATTGCGCGCCGTGCCCGGTACCTTCAGAACGCGCGGAATGAGATTGGCAAACACCGATTTGCCGAGCCCGTCAGGCGCATGCAGGTAGAGCACGTCGCCCTTGATCTCGAAGCGTTCTGGCCCGGTGCATTTTTCCGCCAGCCGGACGACCTCCTCGGCGGTCGGCCGGCGCTCCAGCGCATAGGCATGCAGCTTGGTCGGTTCGCCGGCCACTTCCGGATAGGGATTGTCCGCCGCCAGCCGCTCGAGCCAGCCGAGATCGCGCACCATGATGCGTGAATGGAACCCCCATTTCTTCTCGAATTCCGCTTCCAACCGCTTGGTCAGCGTCGCCGCATCGCCATCTGGCGACCGGAACACGGCGTTGCCGCTCTGCACATAGGTGGCGACATCGGAGAAGCCGAGCTGCTCCAAAAATGACCTGAGTTCCGCCATCTTGACGATGCGGTTGCCGCCGACATTGATGCCGGAAAACAGCGCGATAAAAACGTTCGCCGGAGCGCTCGGAAGATCGTTGCTGCTCATATGATGAACCCGGCGAGCGTCTCGTTGTCTGTGATGTCCTGGTAATGGACGCTCTCGGCGTCGAAATTTGCCTTGAGCAGGTCGAAATTGCGGCGGTCCTTGGTTTCGATGCCGATCAGCACCGAACCGAAATTGCGCGCCGATTTCTTCAGATATTCGAAGCGGGCGATGTCGTCGTCGGGACCCAGCAATTCGAGGAAATCGCGCAGCGCGCCGGGCCGTTGCGGAAAGCGGATGATGAAGTATTTCTTCAAGCCCTCGAAGCGCAGCGCCCGTTCCTTCACATCCGGCAGCCGCTCGAAATCGAAATTGCCGCCCGACACCACGGCGACGATGGTCTTGCCCCTGATTTCCTTCCTGGAAAAATCCTTGAGCGCATCGATCGCCAGCGCGCCGGCCGGCTCGAGCACGACGCCTTCGACATTGAGCATTTCGATCATGGTTGCGCAGAGCCGGTTTTCCGGGATCAGCCGCACGGTGTCGGCGGCAAACTCCTTCAGGTGGCGCAACGGCTCGCGGCCGATCTCGGCCACTGCTGCGCCGTCGACGAAATTGTCGACCTTGGCGAGCTTGATCCGCTTTCCGGCGGCGAGGCTCTCGCTCAAACTCGGGGCGCCGGCCGGCTCGCAAAAGACGAAGCGCGTTTCGCGGTGCTGGTCGGCGAAATAATGGGTGACGCCGGCGGCCAGGCCGCCGCCGCCGACCGGCAGCATGACGATATCAGGCATGCGCGCGCCGGGCATCTGGCCTGATATCTCATAGGCGACGGTCGCCTGCCCTTCGATGATGTCCTTGTGGTCGAACGGCGGCACCATGTGGGCGCCGGCAGTTTCGGTGAATTCAAGTGCCGCGCGGTAGCAGTCGTCGAAGAAATCGCCGACCAGCCTGATCTCGACGAACGCGCCGCCGAACAGCCGCGTCTTGTCGATCTTCTGCTGCGGCGTCGTCACCGGCATGAAGACGACGCCCTTCTTGCCGAAATGGCGGCAGACGAAGGCAAAGCCCTGCGCATGATTGCCGGCCGAGGCGCAGACAAACAGCTCGGCAGCGTTGCCGGCGGCGAGCGTCTTGCGGAAGAAGTTGAAGGCGCCCCGGATCTTGTAGGAGCGCACCGGCGTCAGGTCCTCGCGCTTCAGCAGCACCCGCGCGCCGGTCTTCTTCGACAGATAGTCGTTTTCCTGCAGCGGCGTCTCCGGAAAGATCTCGCGGATCGCGGCAGCGGCGGCAGCGACGCGAGAAGAGAAACTGGTCATGGCTGGAGCACCCCACAGGCTAGGCGAATTCGGTCCCGCTATTGCATATCCGGCCTCGCGAAGCCATTGTCCGGCCACCCGAAAGGGTGTTCCCAAAACCTCGTTGGCCGTTAGGAGCGTGTGTTCATGCCTGTCGCATCGGTGGCCCGGAAAACCGTGTCGCTGCCGGAGTTCGGCGAGCCGACGGCGATGCCGCTGGTTACGCGCGCCACCTACGAGGCCCGTATAGCGGCACTGGTCGCGCGCGGCGGGTTCGATGCCTTCGTCGTCTATGGCGACCGCGAACATGCGGCCAATGTCGCCTACCTCTGCGGCTACGATCCTCGCTTCGAGGAGACGCTGCTGGTCATCGTTCCCGGTAAGCCGCCGAAACTGCTGGTCGGCAATGAGGGCTGGGGCTATGCCGAGATCTGCGACGGGCCTTACGAGCGCGTGCTCTACCAGACGTTCTCGCTGCCGGCGCAGCCGCGCGACCGTTCGCAAGCGCTGGCCGACATCCTCGTCGGTTGCGGCCTGAAAGCCGGCCAGCGCATCGGCGCCATCGGCTGGAAGCCGTTCGGCCCCGGCGATGCGGGTTTTGGCGAAACGACGCTCGACCTGCCGTCCTTCATCGCCGACACGTTGCGCAGCCTTGCCGGCGATAGGGGCGTGATCGTCAACGCGGCGAACCTTTTGATGAACCCTGCCGACGGCCTGCGCGCCATCAACGAGGCCGACCAACTGGCCGCGTTCGAATTCGCCGCGACCTATTCCTCGCAAGGCCTGCGCAATGTCCTGCAAGGCATCGAACCCGGCATGACCGAATTGCAGGCGGCGCGGCTGATGGGCATCAACGGCCTGCCGCAATGCTGCCACCCGATGCTGTCGGCCGGCGGGCGGGCGGCCTATGGCCTGCCGAGCCCGCGTCTTGACGTCATCAAGCGCGGCGACCCGATCACCATGGCCTATGGCATCCAGGGCTCGCTCAATGCCCGCGCCGGTTTTCTGGTCGAGGACGCGGCCGAGCTTCCGAGGGGCATCCAGGACTATGTCGAGAAGCTGGTCGCGCCCTATTTCTGCGCCGTCGTCGACTGGTACGAGACGGTCGGCATCGGCGTTCCCGGCGGCGCGTTGTGGCAAGCTGTGCACGAGCGCATCGGCGATCGGTTCTTCGGCGTAGCGCTCAACCCCGGCCATCTCATCCATATCGACGAATGGATGCATTCGCCGGTATTTTCCGGCTCCGACATCAGATTGAAGTCGGGCATGGCCTTGCAGGTCGACATCATCCCGGCGACCGGCACCGATTATTTCACCACAAACATCGAGGACGGCATCGCGCTGGCCGACGAGGCGCTGCGCGAAGAGATCGCGGCGCGCTTTCCCGAGGCCTGGCGCCGCATCGAGGCGCGCCGCGCCTTCATGACCGACGTGCTCGGCATAAGGCTGAAGCCGGAAGTGCTGCCCTTTTCCAATATTCCGGCGTTCCTGCCGCCGTTCTGGCTTTCGCGCAACAGTGCGATGGCAGTCGCGGGGCGCTGAGCGCATTTCGGGCGCCTGCGACTTACTTCTGCCGCACTTCGCCTGTCCGGGAGGTGCGGCGGAGGTGGATGGGCCTTTGGTCAGGCCGGAGTGGAATTGCTTAAGTGCCCTTGAAGACGATTTGCATCATTGTCCTTGCCGCGCTGCTCGCCGGCTGCGGCGGCCGCCAAACCGAGGAACTGCTCGGCAGCGCCATGATGGCGGTGCCGGTGACGGAAATCGCCGGCAATCACTCGATCTTCATCGCCACGACGCGCAAGCGCTCCGACGATCCCAACAAGGTCTTCGACGGCGAGCGTTCGGCGACGCTGAACTATGCCCGCGTCAACGTCACCGTCCCCGGCATCCACAAGACAGGCCAGATCGAGCGGCGCTCACGCGGCAAGTCGGACGATCCGGCCAAATACTTCATGGCTTCCGAGGTCGTCGGCTACGACACCCAGCCGAAATTCTCCAGCGCCCTCAGCGCCGACATCGCGGCGCGCGGCGGCCGTGTCATGGTCTTCGTCCACGGCTACAACACCGGCTTCGACGACGCCGTCTACCGCGTCACCCAGATCACCCATGATTCCGGCTATCCGGGCACGCCGGTGCTGTTTTCCTGGGCGTCGGGCGCCAAGACCACCGACTACGTCTACGACAAAGAAAGCGCCAGCGTTGCCCGCGACCAGCTGGAAGTGACGCTGAGAATGCTGGCGCAGACCGGCGCGCGGCGCATCGACATCGTCGCCCATTCGCTGGGGACCTGGGTTACCATGGAGGCGTTGCGCCAGCTCGCCATCACCGGCGACCGTGATCTGGGCGGCAAGCTCGGCGACGTCGTGCTGGCCTCGCCCGACATCGACGTCGACGTGTTCAAGAGCCAGATGCGCCGCTACGGCAAGCCGGACAAGCCGTTCATCCTGCTGCTCTCCGACGACGACCGGGCGCTGCGGCTCTCCGGCCTGATCGCCGGTGCGCGGCCGCGCGTTGGCGACTACAAGAACGCCGCCGACCTCGCCAGCTATGGCGTGTCGGTCGTCGATCTCTCCAGCGTCAAGGGAACCGACCGCTTCAACCACACCAAATTCGCCGATAATCCGGAATTGGTGCAGTTGATCGGCCAGAAGCTGCGCGAGGATGACGGGTTTGCCAGCGACCGCGAAGTGACAGACCGCATCGCCTCGGTAGGACAATAGCTGCATTGCGCGGCAGCGACCGTTGACCATTGCCGCACCATCGGAACAGTTTGAACTGGACCGTGCCGGCCTCTGCCTCTATCGAATAGGCCAAGACGTCTCCGGCTCGACGTCGCCTTTGCGGGAGCCCGCGTGATCGTGCCTTCGAAGATCTTTCTCGTCGTTGCGTTCACGCTCGCGGTTACCGGCTGCGCCGGCCAGAACACGCACGATCTGCTCAACAAGACGACGATCATCGTGCCTGCTTCGGACATTGCGGCGACGCACAAGATCTTCGTCGCCACAACCCGGCAAAAGGCAATGAAAGAGCCCCGGCAGGTGTTCGACGGCGACCGTTCGCCGACCACCAGCTTTGCCAGCGTCGAGGTGACGGTGCCCAAAATCCACCAGCTCGGCGCCATCGAGCGGGTCAAGGGCTCGGCCAACAGCAATCCGGCGAAGGATTTCACGGCGACCGGCGTCACCTTCTACGAAGGCGCCCCGCAATTCGCCAAGGCGGTCGGCGCCGACATCGCCATGCGCGGCGACCGCGCGCTGGTTTTCGTGCACGGCTTCAACAACGGCTTCGACGACGGTATCTACCGGCTGACGCAGATCGCGCACGACACGAAATACCCGGGCACGCCGGTGCTGTTTTCGTGGGCGTCGAGCGGCAAGACGACCGGCTACATCTACGACAAGGAAAGCGCCAATGCGGCGCGCGACGATCTCGAAGCGACGCTGCGCATGCTCGCCAAGAGCCGCGCCAAGAGCATCGACATCATTGCCCATTCGATGGGGACCTGGGTGACCATGGAAGCATTGCGCCAGCTTGCCATCACCGGCGACCGCGACCTCGGCGGCAAGCTCGGCTACGTCATCCTGGCCTCACCCGACATCGACGTCGACGTGTTCAAGAAGCAGATGATCCGCTACGGCAAGCCCGACAAGCCGTTCGCCGTGCTGCTTTCGGGCGACGACCGGGCGCTCAGGCTGTCGACCCTGATCTCTGGCGACAAGCCACGCGTCGGCGATTATGGCGACGCGGCCGACCTCGCCAGCTATGGCGTCTCGGTGGTCGACCTGACCAAGACCAAGGGCGGCGACCGGCTGAACCACGCCAAATTCGCCGACAATCCGTTCCTGGTGCAGCTGCTCGGCGACCGCTTGCGTGCCCCCGCGGGCCTCGCCTCCGAAGAGACCGCGCCGGCCCAGCTCGACAATCTCGGCCAGGGCCTCGGCAAGGCCGTCGGCTCGGTCGCCGAAATCGTCATCACCACGCCGTTCAAAGTGCTGACCATCGCCACCGGCGGGTGAGCCGACCTCTGCTGCCAAACGCGCCGGTGATTGGCAGCTGTCAACAAAAACGCTCTGCAGCGATCCTTCGCGCCCCCCTCTGTCCTGCCGGACATCTCCCCCTCTAGTGGGGAGATTGGCCGCCACTTTCGGCTTTCGCCAATCTCCAACTCTGACGAACAACGCGCTGTCGACGAAACTGCCAATCTCCCCCCTTGAGGGGGAGATGTCCGGCAGGACAGAGGGGGGCGCTGTCCCTCCAGGGTTCAGTGATTCTTCAAACGAACAAATCAACCTTCTGAAAAGTCGTCACGTCGATCAGGCCAACATCGGAAATCCTGAGCTCAGGGATGACGACCAGCGCCAGCAGCGAGTGCTGCATGTAGGCGTTGTTCAGCGAGCAGCCCATCTGGCGCATTGCGTCGCTGAGTTTGTCGGCCTTGGCGGCGACGATTTCGGCGCGCTCGTCCGACATCAGCCCGGCGATCCGCATTTCGACCAGCGCCAGCTCCTTGCCGTTGGAAAACAGCACGACGCCGCCGCCGACCTCGCCTAGCCGGTTCACGGCCAGAGCCATGTCCTGCTTGTTGGTGCCGACGACGATGATGTGGTGGGCATCGTGGGCCACGCTCGACGCCATGGCGCAGTCGCCGATGTAGCCGAAGCCGGAGACGAAGGCGTTGGTGACGCCGCCGGTGCCCTTGTGGCGCTCGACCAGCGCGATCTGGCAGACATCGTTGCGACGGTCCATGGCGACCAGCCCGTCCTCGACGGCAAGATCGGCCTCCAGCGCCCGCGTCGGCGCCTGGTTTTCGATGACGCCGATGACCCGCACCCGCACCTCGTTGGCGCCCAGGGGTGCGGCGATGTCGAAATCGCCTGCCTTGAGCTTCCTGCCGAGCTTGACGGTGTTCTTCGCCGTCTTCGGATAGTCGTAGGCCGGAATGTCGATTTCGAGCTTGCCGCCCTTGGCCAGCCTGACGCCGCGGCCATAGACCTCGTCGATGGTCATTTCGGCGAGGTCGGAGACGATCAGCAGATCGGCGAGCCGTCCCGGCGCGATCGAGCCGATCTCGCGCTCCAGCCGGAAATGCTGCGCGGTGTTGAGCGTCGCCATCTGGATCGCCGTCACCGGCTTCAAGCCCTGGCTGATGGCGTGGCGCACGACCCGGTCCATATGGCCTTCGTGCACCAGCGTGCCGGAGTGGCTGTCGTCGGTGCACAGGATGAAGTTGCGCGGGTCGAGCCCGCTCTCCGTCACCGCCTTGATCTGCGAGGCCACGTCGTACCAGGCCGAGCCCAGCCGCAGCATTGCCTTCATGCCCTGGCGGACGCGGGCGATGGCGTCCTCGGCGCGCGTGCCTTCGTGGTCATCCTCAGGGCCGCCGGCGACATAGCCATGGAACGGCAGGCCGAGATCGCGCGAGGCATAATGCCCGCCGACGGTCTTGCCGGCCCTCACCGTCGCGGCGATCTCACCCGACATCACCGGATCGTTGGCGGCGACGCCGGGAAAATTCATCACCTCGCCGAGCCCGATGATGTTTTCCCAGCTCATCGCTTCGGCAACGTCGGCGACGGTCAGTTCGGCGCCGGCATGCTCCAGCCCCGGTGCCGAAGGCACGCAGGACGGCATCTGCACGAGTACGTTGACCGGCATGGCGACGGCCTCGTCATGCATCAGCCGCACGCCCGGCAGGCCGAGCACGTTGGCGATCTCATGCGGATCGATGAACATCGAGGTGGTGCCGTGCGGGATCACCGCGCGGCAGAATTCCGTCACCGTCACCATGCCGCTCTCGACATGCATATGCGCGTCGCAAAGCCCCGGCACCAGATAGCGGCCGCCGGCATCGACCACCTTGGTGCCCTGGCCGATGGCATGGCCGGCGTTCGGCCCGCAATAGGCAAAGCGGCCGCCGGCAATGGCGATGTCGGTGCCGGCGATGATCTCGCCCGAATGGACGTTGACCCAGCGCCCGTTGCGGATGACGAGATCGGCGGGCTTGCGGCCCATGGCGACATCGACCAGATGCGTCGCCATCTCGGCCCAGGGTTTTGGTTTCGTCGCATTGGCGGTCTTCGGCATCAACAGGCTCCTCTTTGCCCGACTGTGCCAAGCCGCGAGGATTTTGACCAGCGGGGAAGTAAGCGCGGACGGCGAAGTTGCAGATCTCCCCCCTCGAGGGGGAGATGTCGCCGATGGCGACAGAGGGGGTCGGGACGTCCTGACGCAAACCTTTACCGCGAACAAAACAGGCTGGCCTTTACCGCGACCAAAACAGGCTGGCGCTCGACGCGCGACGACCCCCTACCGGCCATCTCCCCTCAAGGAGGGAGATCGATGCGCCATGGCCTTCGCCAATCGCCAAGGGGATTTTGTGCCGGCCGCAGCAACTTTGTTCTTGCTTTGTGCCAGCAGCTATGCTACTAATTTGGGTATGGTGCCAATTGGCTCCAACGACCCGCCTCCCGAGGCGGGTTTTTGTTATTGCGCCATTCATGGCAAATGGCCCAGGCGGAATACGATTCCGTTGCGGCCAATCAGCTTTCGTCTCGTTAGAGGATCCTTCTGAATCGACGGTCGCGGAGTTTGACGCACTCCATCGTTCGAGCCTTCGGCCGGTTCACTCAATTCGATCCCGAACTGTCACTTCTTGCTTGGATCGTCTGCCGGGTTGACGTAGGTGATCTTGAATGGCCCCTCGCCATGAACCTGGATGATCGTATCGCTTGTCGTCCAGGCAAAGTGATTCATTCCGGCCGGCGCGACGCCGAAGCCGCCAGCAGTCAGTTCGACACCTTTCGCCTCGTCGAGCTTATCGCCCATTCCAATATGGAAGTTGCCGGAAAGCACCGTTACGTATTCCGTGGTGGGATGATTATGTGCGGCAATTTTGTAGCCGGCGGGTGTCTTCAACCGCAGCACATAGGCGCCCTCCTTTGAGGGGTCTCCAGCGACAACAGCCATTTCCGCGCCAGCGGGAATGACAGCTGGAGCAGGACCCCATTTGATGTCTTTGGCGTTCATCGGCATCTCATCGGCAAACAGAGACGCCGTCCCAACAACCAGCAGTGCCAGGGCAGAGGCAAGCTTGAGCATGACAATCTCCCAGTCTCTGTAGAGGACGGCGTCGAGTATCGGCGCGCCGATCCACTTGCCAATTGGAGTCTATCAGGGCAGAGCGCCCGAACGCATCCTGCGAACGGGGGACGCGCATTCGCGGTAGCCGCGGAAGCTGCCGCTAAAAACATTTCCAGGTGAAACGATTTTGTTTGTATCACTGTAGGTGATCGGCCTCGCTAGCTTCCAGATTTCTCTACGGCAGAAGACGGCTTGACGGCCTTTGGCTGGCGGCTGAAAAGGGCTGGCCTGCGGACGTGGCGGAATTGGTAGACGCAAGGGACTTAAAATCCCGTCCTAGTCCTTTGCACCCTCGCAACTAACCCCTCAAGGCTTGTAATTCCCCGGTTTGCGCCGGGGTTTTTCATTTCACCACTCGTGCAACGGATTTTGTGGGAAACACGCCGTTGTGGGAATCGTGTGGGAAAAGGAGAACCGACGTTCATGGCCAAACCAATCCACATGAATCTGCAGGCCGGCACCGACGACGAGTTAGACAATTACGCCAAGGGTGGCTCCAGAAGAGGAAATCGAATTAAATCAGCACAATCTTAGAGGTGCGTGAGGCGGTTTCTCAAGCACCAGCACATGACTGCCAAGAGGTGATGTGTGAGTGCTCTTAACCTTGAACCCCTCGTCAGAAAGCGTTTCGATAAATTCGCCATCCGTTCCAGGCGGAACGCGGGCAACGACGTTCGAGGTGCGCCTCACAATATTGGAAAGCACCCTTCGTGCCTTGTCCGGGCCGATGTTGCGCTGCATGTGCTGATAGACGGCCAGCAGCAGGACGATATCGTATTTCGGTAGAAGGATATTACCGAGGCGCCGGCTGCCAAGATTCAGGCGATCGAACCGGGCATGCACCGGGGAGCCACTCAACAACATCTTTGCAGTCTCGATATGCGGCTTGGCAACGTCGATCCCATGGATCGAACTGGGTTTCAGCTTGGATATCTCATAGGCGACAACACCCATATTGCAGCCAACATCGAGAATGGATTTCCCAGCATAGTCGATCTCCAATGAGAATATCCCGTCCAGTCTATCCTCCCATGTTCCTGCAAAACCTCTTTTGAACCTTGACCACCACAAATCATATGCTCCTAATATTAGAGATCGCCGAAATATAGCGCTCGTTACCTTCTACTATTCATAAGTCGTGACCAAGAAAAGCCTGCCCCCCACAAAAACACAGAAAAACATCATGGACACCACGTTCAAGCGCGCTGCGAGGCGCCTTGCTGATCTCAACTTGCGGGAAACTAGGCGCCCGCATTAGAGTAGGAGAGGACGGTGTTTAGGACATCGCCTTCAAAGCTAGTCCAGCCAACCCCATTAACGCATCACGACCACGATCTCCTGGCAGTCGCCTGATGGCTCAGAACCGCAAGGGCATCGACCGTCTGATGCAGCACAGCGACGTCTGCGACATCGGCAAGTGGGAGGTCATAGAGGTGTGGCGCAGCATCCGCGAACACATCACCGTGGTCTACACAACGCGGCATACGTGCTGCTCGTGGCAGATCATCCGTGGCATCGACATCCGGCGCGTCCAAATCTGGATGGGCCACAAGTCGATCCAGACCACCCCTGAACTACGCCCACCTCGCACCCAATCACTTGCTCGACAACCTGACCGCCCTCGAAGGTGGCGCGGCTCCGAGGCTCGTGGTAGTGAACGGCAAATCCTAAGCCGACCGTGTGGGAAACCATGTGGGAGACCGGTGGGATTTCCCCACAATGTGGGAAGTGGGCGTGGCGGAACTGGTATACGCAGCAGACTTAAAATCTGCCGGTGTTTCAAGCACTTACGGGTTCAAATCCCGTCGCCCACACCAAGCCTCGCAAGGGACTTAAAATCCCTCGATCTCTGATCGTACGGGTTCGATTCCCGTCGTCCGCACCAGATTTGGATTTGCCAAGACAGCTTAAGGGCGGTTCACTTTGCGGGACCGCAATTACCGACAGCTCGCGTGTTGAGCTTACCAGCCTTCAGGTCTGAAAGCTGCGGAATGGATGCATCAAATCCGGCGTATTTTTCGTAGACTTCCCTGTCCAACGAGATTTGCCGACCGGCGGCAGTAAAAGCGACCATCCCTGTAGTGCCGATATAGGCTCGCGCCGCTCGCATTCTGCAGAAGTATTTTTTCTCGCCGTTGGACACGAACCAGCCCAGCGAGCCTGATGCACCTCGCGACAGCTTGCCGGTCTTGTATCCTTTGCTTTGCAGGTTGGAATAGGATTCAGCGTGTGACGGGGTAATCGATGCCAGGAGAAAGACAGCCATCGAAGTCGCACCCAACCACTTCGGCAAGTTTTTGATAATCATAGATCTGTTCCCTTTCAGCTGCATCTCAGCCCGTTGCGGCAAAGCCGTTCACCCCCCGATCGGGTTCAGCTTCAAATGCTGGATCAGGATAATCGTCTTGGCGTCGATAATCCGACCGTCGTGGATGCCGGCCAGCGCCTCGTCGAGCGGCATTTCCAAAACTTCGATGTCTTCGCCTTCGTCATGCGCGCCGCCGCCGTCGGAAATGCGGTCGGCGGGCGAATAGCGGGCGACGAAGAACCAGAGCCGCTCGGTCACGCTGCCGGGGCTCATATAGGGCGAAAACAGCCGCTGCACGTCCTTCAGCCGATAGCCGAGTTCCTCCTCGGCCTCCTTGCGGATGCAGGTTTCGGGATCGTCTTCGTCGAGCAGGCCGGCGCAGGCCTCGATCAGCGGCTCCTTGTGGCCGGTGACGTAGGCCGGGTAGCGGAACTGCCGCACCAGAAGCACCGTCGAACGCTCCGGATCGAAAGGCAGGATCACCGCGCCGTCGCCGCGATCGTAGGTCTGGCGGGTGTGCGTTTCCCATTTGCCGTCGCGCCGGCGATAGTCGAAGACGGTCTTTTTCAAAACCGCCCACTCGTCGGAAAGGACTTCCTCAGAGCGGATGCGAATGCGATCTTCCATGGTGGACTCCCTGCTGCCGCGGCAAGGCGTAGCCGCGAACGGCGGTTCGTGCAATCGGGCCACCAATTGGTCCAGAGCACCGGTTCACCGTCTCGTGTCTGGCGCTGGCACAATCGGCTGCATAAATAGCGGCAACCCTTTCCGGAGTTTTTTATGACCTCATCGCTTTTCCAGCCGATCACCCTCGACGGCCTGACCTTCCCCAACCGCATCGCGGTCGCGCCGATGTGCCAGTATTCGGCCGAGGACGGCTCGGCCAGCGATTGGCACCTCTATCACTGGATGAACCTGGCGATGTCGGGCGCCGGCATGGTCACCGTCGAGATGACCGATGTCGAACGGCGCGGCCGCATCTCGCATGGCTGTCTCGGCCTCTATTCCGAGGACAACGAGGCGGCCGCGCGACGCACGCTGGATGCAGCCAAGCGTGTCGCCGCACCGGGCACGAAATTCGGCACGCAGCTTGCCCATGCCGGCCGCAAGGCCTCGAACCGCAAACCCTGGGAGGGCGGCGGCCCGCTGCATGCCGATCAAGATCCGTGGCCGATCGTGTCGGCCTCGGCCATCGCCTACGACACCGGCTGGCAGGTGCCGCGGGCGCTGGAGGACGACGAGATCCTGCAAATCATCGAACGCTTCGCAGAAGCGGCACGGCGGGCCGAGCGCGCCGGCTTCGACTTCATCGAGCTGCATGCCGCGCATGGCTATCTGATCTTCCAGTTCCTGTCGCCGCTCTCCAACCGGCGCACCGACCGCTGGGGCGGCTCGCTGGAAAACCGCATGCGTTTCGCCGTCGAGATCGCCAAGGCGGTGAAGAAGGCGGTGCCCAGGCTGATGCTGGGCGCGCGCCTGTCGATTAAGGAATGGGTCGACGGCGGCTTCGAGGTCGAGGATGCGATCGAAGTGGCAAAAGCGCTGAAGGAAGCCGGCGTCGCCTATCTCTGCTGCTCGAGCGGCGGCAATTCACCGTTGCAGAAGCTGCCCTCCGGGCCCGGCTACCAGGTTCATCTGGCCGAAGCGGTGCGCAAGGCCGTCGGCATCCCGACGCGGGCCGTCGGCCTGATCGACGATCCGAAACAGGCCGAGGCGATCGTCGCCGACGGGCGCGCCGACATGGTGGCGCTGGCGCGCGCCTTCCTCGCCGATCCGCGCTGGGGCTGGCGCGCCGCGGCCACCTTTGGCGAAGAAATCCACCCGGCGCCGCAGCTTGCCCGCTCGGTGACAACGATGCAGCATTGGATGAAGGCGGCGACCTGACGGCGGGTTCTCACCTCGCTGGGCGGGGCATTACAGCTTCGCTTTGATCCTCTGCCGGTGTAGGGTGGCCGGGGCCGCGGCTGGGCGCGGCGGGTTGGGGGGAGCAGTGACATGTCGTTCAGGGGGATTTCCATTGCGGCTGCCGTCGCGGTTGCGGCCGGGCTGTCGTTCGCCTCATCGACACCGGCCGGGGCGCAATATTGCGAAGGCACGGTGCACGGACTTTCCAGGCACTACAATCTGGCGACGGGAAGCGGCTTTCTCGCCGTTCGAGCCCGACCGAACTCGTCGTCGCGCATGATCGGGCAATTATTCAACGGCGACCAAACCGAGATCTTCGACCGCCGCGGAAGCTGGTACAAGGTCGATTTCGGCGGCCGCACCGGCTGGGCGAATGCACGCTGGCTGCGCAACGACTGCGGCTATTGAGCTATTTTCGCCTGAGCTAAAATAGCAGTTGCAACCAAATCGGCCGCTCCGCGTTGGCGGCGATGATGGACAGCAAGCCATTTGAAAAGCCGGTCGTGGTCGAACTCGGCCATGTCGGCAAATATCGGCAGATCCGCAGCGCCCAGGAGGCGGCGGAGTGCTTGATGACGGTCTGGCCACTCAACCGCGGGCCGCGTCATCGTGATGCCCTCGACACTTGCCTAAAAGTGCTGGAAGGTTATCGTTCGACGGCGGATGCGCGCCGGGCACTGATCGAAGCCGCCAGGGAATCGGACGTGCTGGTCGCAGACGACAGGCTGCCAGACGACAGACTGGCCGACGACAGGCTGCATTGAGGCAACGGGCTTTCAACCGGAGGGTTTCATGGCGAAACTGACCTACAAGATCGTCGAGCATGACGGAGGCTGGGCCTACAAGGTCGGCTCGACATTCTCCGAAACGTTCCCCACCCATCAGGACGCCTTGCGCGCCGCCGAGATCGCTTCCGCCGAACAGCAGGTCGCCGGCAACACCGATGGCATCCAGTACGAGGACGCCGACGGCAAATGGCACGACGAGCTCGCGGACGGCCGCGACCGGCCGCAGACCGAGGTTTCGGATTAGGGTGTGCCGATATCCCAGTGATGCCGGCGTGCTTTACAGGTCGGTTTGGTAGCGCTACCGTCTCACATCGCGCGTGACCGGGGAGGAGCCTGGGCGCTGTCGCGGGCCAGGCAGGAAAGCGGTTTCCTTCGAAGTCGTTGCAGGAATCAATCGGGAGGAGATCGATGGCGTCTGTCGCAATCGGCGATGTCTACAAATCATTTGGGACCGTCGAGGTCCTGCACGGGGTCAGCGTCGATATAAACGACGGCGAGTTCGTCACGCTGGTCGGTCCTTCGGGTTGCGGAAAGTCGACCCTTCTCAGGATGATCGCCGGCCTGGAAAAGATCTCGCGCGGCCAGATCGCGATCGGCAAACGTGTCGTCAACAACGTTGCGCCAAAGGAGCGCGACGTCGCCATGGTCTTCCAGAACTATGCGCTCTATCCGCATATGACGGTCGCCGAGAACATGGCGTTCTCGCTGATGCTCAAGGGCGTTCCCAAGACGGAGAGCGATGCCGGCGTGCGGCGCGCGGCCGAAATCCTGGGACTGGTGCCGCTGCTCGACCGTTATCCGCGCCAGCTTTCCGGCGGCCAGCGCCAGCGCGTTGCCATGGGCCGGGCGATCGTGCGCGATCCGCAGGTTTTCCTGTTCGACGAGCCGCTGTCGAATCTCGATGCCAAGCTCCGGGTGCAGATGCGCGCCGAGATCAAGGAACTGCACCAGCGCCTGAAGACGACGACGGTCTACGTCACCCACGACCAGATCGAGGCGATGACCATGGCCGACAAGATCGTCGTCATGCATGACGGCATCGTCGAGCAGATCGGGCCGCCGCTCGAGTTGTACGACCGGCCGAACAATCTGTTTGTCGCCAGTTTCATCGGCTCGCCCGCCATGAACATGCTCAGAGGCGAGATCGTAAGCGACGGCTCGCCGTCATTTCGCGGCGCCGGCGGGATTTCGGTCCCGTTGGCCTCGGCACTTTCCATCGGCAATGGTGAGCCGGTCGTGCTGGGGATACGGCCCGAGCATTTACGGCTGTCCGACAATCAGGGCATTCCGGTCACCGTCGTGGTGGTCGAGCCGACAGGGTCCGAAGTGCAGCTCATCGGCCGCACCGCCGGCGGCGATGAGATCGTCGCAAATTTCCGCGAACGCCATTCCTTCACGCCGGGCGAAACCATCCGGCTTACGGCCGAGCCTGGCCTCATTCACCTCTTTCACGGCGAAACCGGACAGCGGTTCGAAACGCCCATCGGGCAGTAGGACGGCAAGGACAATAAGCAGGAGGAAGCGAGCATGAAATTCACCAGACGTGACGTGATCCGCACCACCGCCGGCGTTGCGGCGGGAGCCTTGGGAAGCCGGCTCATCGGCTCTCCCGCCTTTGCCCAGGAGGGGTTGAAATACAAGCCCGAGGACGGCGCCAAGCTCAGGCTGCTGCGCTGGTCGCCTTTCGTGCAGGGCGACGAGGATCAATGGCTGGCCAACACCAAACGCTTCACCGAAGCGACCGGCGTCGAGGTCCGCGTCGACAAGGAAAGCTGGGAGGACATCCGCCCCAAGGCGGCGGTCGCCGCCAATGTCGGCTCCGGCCCGGACCTGATGTTCGTCTGGTTCGACGACCCGCACCAATATCCCGACAAGCTGCACGACGTGACGGAGCTGGGGGAATATCTCGGCTCGAAATATGGCGGCTGGCACGATGGACCGCACCAATATGCGACACGGCAAGGCAAGTTCCTCGGCCTGCCTCTGGCGACCATCGGCAATGCCATCGTCTATCGCGAAAGCTGGGTGAAGGAGGCCGGCTTCTCCGAATTTCCGAAGGACACGGCAGGCCTGCTCGAGCTTTGCAAGGCATTGCAGGCGAAGGGGCACCCGGCCGGCTTCACGCATGGCCACGGCGTCGGCGACGGCAACAACTACGCCCACTGGCTGCTGTGGAGCCATGGCGGCCAGATGGTCGACGAGAGCAGCAAGGTGACGATCAACAGCCCCGAGACGCTGAAGGCGATCGAATACGCGCAGGAGCTCTACAAGACCTTCATTCCCGGTACCGAAAGCTGGCTCGACGTCAACAACAACCGCGCCTTCCTGGCCGGGCAATTGAGCGTCATCGCCAACGGCATTTCGGCCTACAACACCGCCAAGATCAACAAGGACAAGGATCCGAAACTGGCCGAGATAGCCAAGGACATCCGCACCACCAACCTGCCGATCGGCCCGGTCGGAAAATCCGTCGAGCTGTTCCAGGTGACCACGGCCGTGATCTTCGACTACACGCCCTACCCCAACGCCGCCAAGGCCTACCTGCAGTTCATGTTCGAGGATCCGCAAATGTCGCAGTGGATCACGTCGTCGGCAGGCTATTGCTGCCAGACGCTCAAAGCCTTCGACAACAACCCGGTGTGGACGGCCGATCCGAACAATGCCGCCTACGCCAAGGCCTCGGCGACGCTGCGGCCCAACGGCTATGCCGGCCCGCTTGGCTATGCCTCGGCGGCGACCATGGCCGACTATGTGCTGGTCGACATGTTCGCCAAGGCGGTGACCGGCCAGGCGACGCCGCAAGAAGCGATGGAAGAAGCCGAAAAGCGCGCAAACCGCTACTATCGCGTTTGAGCCGGATTCAGCCGGGCAGCCATGCTGCCCGGCTGGCTTTGGACTGCGTCGCGGCCGCCCGCCGATCAATGAGACCTTAGAGGAGCCGACCCATGGCCGTGACCTCCGCTGCCGCCCAGCCACGCCGGTCGACGCTGTCGCGCGTTCTGACGTTCGTGTCCGAAAGTCATAACGCGCTGGGCTTCGGCTTCATGCTGCCGGCGGCGGCGCTGCTGCTGGTCTTCCTGACCTATCCGCTCGGGCTCGGCGTCTGGCTCGGCTTCACCGATGCCCGCATCGGCCGCCCCGGCATCTTCATCGGCTTCGAGAA
This sequence comes from Mesorhizobium sp. M0768, assembly GCF_040320195.1. Taxonomy (NCBI): domain Bacteria; kingdom Pseudomonadati; phylum Pseudomonadota; class Alphaproteobacteria; order Hyphomicrobiales; family Phyllobacteriaceae; genus Mesorhizobium; species Mesorhizobium sp. M0768. The sequence goes on from NZ_JAMYPD010000022.1 coordinate 30,215, forward strand.
CTATGAATATCTGTGGGATGACGCGGTCTTCTGGCTCTCCGTCTTCAACACCTTGCTCTACACGATCAGCGCCTCGATCCTGAAGTTTGCGCTCGGCCTGTGGCTGGCGCTTGTCCTCAACCAGAACCTGCCGTTCAAATCGTTCTTCCGCGCGATCGTCCTGCTGCCCTGGGTGGTGCCGACGGTGCTGTCGGCGATCGCCTTCTGGTGGATCTACGATTCGCAATTCTCGATCCTGTCCTGGGCGCTTATGGAAATGGGCCTGATCGACCATCGCATCAACTTCCTCGGCGATCCCGAGAATGCGCGGGCTTCGGTCATCGCCGCCAATGTCTGGCGCGGCATTCCTTTCGTGGCGATCACGCTGCTTGCCGGCCTGCAGACGATTCCGCAGTCGCTCTACGAGGCCGCCACGCTCGACGGCGCCAGCCGCTGGCAATTGTTCCGCTATGTGACGCTGCCGCTGCTGACGCCGATCATCGCCATCACCATGACGTTTTCGGTGCTGTTCACCTTCACCGACTTCCAGCTGATTTATGTGCTGACGCGCGGCGGGCCGGTGAACGCCACGCATCTGATGGCGACGCTGTCGTTCCAGCGCGGCATTTCCGGAGGCCAGCTTGGCGAAGGCGCCGCGATCGCAGTTGCCATGATCCCGTTCCTGCTGGCGGCGATCCTGTTCAGCTATTTTGGCCTGCAGCGTCGCAAATGGCAGCAGGGCGGCGGAGATTGACATGACCGCGATCGAAACGAGCAAACGCCCGGAACTCGACGAAGGCGGCATGGGCTACCTGCAGAGTTTGCCGCGGCGCGTGGTGACGGTCTACCTGCCGTTGCTGATCTTCGTCATCGTGCTGTTGTTTCCGTTCTACTGGATGACGATCACGGCGGTTAAGCCCAACCTCGAGATGACCGACTACGCCAATTTCAATCCGTTCTGGGTGGTGCATCCGACGCTCGAGCATATCCGCTACCTGCTCTTCGAGACGTCTTATCCGGGCTGGCTGCTCAACACGATCATCATCTCGACCGCCGCCACGTTCCTGTCGCTGCTGGCTGCCGTGTTCGCTGCCTATGCGATCGAACGCTTGAGGTTCTCCGGGGCGCGGCAGGTCGGCCTCGCGGTGTTCCTCGCCTATCTCGTGCCGCCGTCGATCCTGTTCATTCCGCTGTCTGTGATGGTGTTCAACCTTGGACTTTACGACACGCCGTTCGCGCTCATCCTCACCTATCCGACCTTCCTGATCCCGTTCTGCACATGGCTGCTGATGGGTTATTTCCGCTCGATCCCGTTCGAGCTGGAAGAATGCGCGCTGATCGACGGGGCGAGCCGTTGGCAGATCCTCACCAAGATCGTGCTGCCGCTATCGGTGCCGGGCCTGATTTCCGCCGGCATCTTCGCATTCACGCTGTCATGGAACGAGTTCATCTACGCCTTGACCTTCATCCAGTCGTCCGAAAACAAGACTGTGCCGGTCGGCGTGCTCACCGAGCTGGTGCGCTCGGACGTCTATGAATGGGGGGCGCTGATGGCGGGAGCGCTGATCGGCTCGCTGCCGGTGGTGGTGCTCTATTCGTTCTTTGTCGAGCACTATGTTTCCTCGATGACCGGAGCCGTGAAGGAATAGCCAGCATCGTGATTGGGTTCGGAGGTATTCCCGGCGGCCGGGAATGCCTGGGGTAGGCACCCTGCCGGCCGAGACCGCGTTCCGGAAGGGTGTCAGCTGCCGGTGTCGGACTTCGGCGCAAATGCGCGGTCGGCAATGCGTTCTATGAAAGCGACGACCCGTTCCGGCTCGACGAATTGCGGCATGTGGCCAAGCCCCTCGACAGGCTCGAAATGCAGCCCGCTGATCTTTTCCATCACCGGCCAGCCGTGGATATCGATGCCCAGCACGCGGTCGGAAGCACCAAACAGAATGCCGGCCGGCATGGTGATCTCGCGATAGCGTTGCTCGATGCGGCCAAGGTCATGCTCGATGGCCACGACATCGGTCGACGTTGCATAGAAATGGCTTGGCCTCAGCCCGCACCAGCCGCCGCCCTCGACCATATAGTCGGCCGGCGCCGTCTGCGGCGCGAAAATGAAGGCAAGCGTCGCTTCGGCATATTTGAGAGCCGCCGGGATCGCCACCGTATAAGCCATGATCCGGCGCCGCAGCGGCGACTTGACATATAGCGGGCCGAACTTCTCGCGCGCGTCCGGCTCCAGATGGGTCAGCGGTGCCAGCAAGGCGATACCGGAAATCGCCGTGGGATGCTCGATAGCCAGCGTCAGCGCGATGGCGCCACCCAGCGAATGACCGACGACCAGAGGCTTTTCCAGCCCAAGCGCGTCGATAAAATGCCGCACGACCTCGGCCTGCTCGGACAGCCGTCCGCTGGCGCCCCTGGCCCGCACCGAATAGCCGGAGCCCGGACGGTCGAGCGCGATCAGCCGATAGTTCGGGCCGAACCGTCCGAACAGCGTGTGGCCGAATTGATGAAGCTGCGCGCCGAGGCCGTGCAGGAAGACGATCGGCCGCCCCTCGCCCGTCTCGACATAATGGATGCGGTTGCCGTCGATCTCGATGAATTTGCCACTGGCCGGCACCAGCCTTTCGGCCTTCGCCGCGATCCGCAGCGTCGCCAGCATCGGATAGGCTGCCACGACGAGCGCCAGCAGAAACAGCGCGCCGGGTAGCCATAGCAGAATTGATACCGGCATTTTTCACTCAGCGCCCAAACCAGCGCGCAGCATCACCCGCCGACGGCTCCACTGCAAGGGAGGTGGCACAGGTGGATCCGTCGTTTGGCGGCATTGCCGCCGGCCGTTTGCCGCGCTATCTCAGGCGACCCGTTTTCCGGAGCCTGCCATGACCGAAATCGTCACCGCCGCCATGCTCGTCATCGGCGACGAGATTCTGTCCGGCCGCACCAAGGACAAGAACATCGGCCACCTCGCCGAGATCATGACGGCGATCGGCATCGACCTGAAGGAAGTGCGCATCGTTGCGGACGAGGAAGACGAGATCGTCGCTGCGGTGAATGCGCTGCGCACCCGCTATACTTATGTCTTCACCACCGGCGGCATCGGCCCGACGCATGACGACATCACCGCCGATTCGGTTGCCAAGGCCTTTGGCGTGCCATGCGGATACGACGCCAAGGCCTACGCCCTGCTGGAGGCAAGCTACGCCGCCCGCGGCATCGAATACACCGAAGCGCGCAAGCGCATGGCGCGGATGCCGCGCGGGGCAGACCACATCGATAATCCAGTGTCGGTTGCGCCGGGCTTTCGCATTGGCAACGTCCATGTCATGGCCGGCGTGCCGGCGATTTTCCAGGCGATGCTCGACAATGTCGTGCCGACATTGCGGGCCGGCACCAAAATGCTGTCGGCAACCGTGGAATGCCCGTTCGGCGAAGGCCTGATCGGCGGGCCGCTGGGCGACATCCAGAAGGCGCACCCGGACACGATCATCGGCTCCTACCCGAAATATGGCGACGGCAAGTTCTGGACGGAACTGGTGGTGCGCGCCCGCAGCCAGCAGGCGCTGGACTCCGCACGCGCCGACGTAGAGGCTATGGTGGCGGGCTTGATCAAGGAAAGCCGAGTGGGCTGATGGCCGGCCTGACGGAACCAGCATCGCGCAGTGACGTTTGTCACGAGTGGGATCGCCGTATGAAGTGAGGGACTGCCATGCGCTTCAAGACCATCGTCGCCATATTGCAGAATGAACCGGATGCCGAGCGCGTCCTCGACTGCGCGATCCCGCTGGCCAGCCGATTCCAGAGCCATCTGATCGGCATCCATGCCGAGGCGCTGCCCGTGCCCTACACCTCTGCCACCGGCTTTCCGGACACCGAGTTCCTGCAGGTTTCCGCCGATATGAACCGGGAGCGCGCCGAGAAGTTGCAGGCCGCCTTTCACAAGCGCATCGAGAATTCCGGCCTGTCGTTCGAGTGGCGCAGCCTCGAGAGTTTTTCCGGCGACAGTGCGCTGACCGGCATCTCGACCGTTCGCACCGCGGACCTGATCATCGCCGCGCAGCGCGAATCGGGCAGCGACCCGAGCGCCGACGTCGACACCCTGGTCTACGATGCCGGCCGGCCGGTGCTGGTGGTACCGCATTCGGGTTCGCTGGTGACCAGCTTCAAGCATGTGCTGCTCGCCTGGAACGGCAGCAAGGAAGCCGCGCGCGCCGCCTTCGATGCCCTGCCCTTCATTATCGAGGCCGAAAAGACGGACATCGTCGTCATCGACCCGCCCGATACGCTCGACGAGGCGCCGGAAACAGCCGGCGCCGAGATCGCCGCCTCGCTGTCCAGGCATGGCGCGACCGTCAGTGTCTCGGTGCTGAGGTCCGGCGGCGCCTCGGTCGACGACATCATCCAGACCAGGGTCGCCGAGTCGGGTGCGGACCTGCTCGTGCTCGGCGCCTACAGCCATTCCTGGCTGCGCCAGCTGCTGTTCGGCGGCGTGACGCGAACGGTGCTGCGCACCGCACCCGTGGCGGCCTTTCTGTCGCGGTAGGTTCACAGGGATAGCTTTCCACGCCCCTTGCCAAGGCCAAGCCTTTCCAGTTAATTCCGCGCGCATTCCATGGTGTCTGCGCGCGATGCGCGCTTTGCGGAGTGCGCGAAAGATGTCCCTGCCCGAAAAAGCCTTCCCGGTCTCCTGGGACCAGTTCCACCGCGATGCGCGCGCGCTCGCCTGGCGGCTTGCCGGCGCCAACAAGGGGCAATGGAAGGCGATCGTCTGCATCACGCGCGGCGGCCTGGTTCCGGCGGCTATCATTTCGCGCGAGCTTGGCATCCGCATCATCGAGACGGTCTGCGTCGCCTCCTACCACGATTATACCAGCCAGGGGCAATTGCAGGTGCTGAAGGAGGTCACGCCGGCGCTGCTCGTCGATGACGGGGCCGGCGTGCTGATCATCGACGACCTCACCGACACCGGCAAGACGGCGGGCATCGTGCGCGCGATGATGCCCAAGGCGCATTTCGCCACCGTCTATGCCAAGCCGAAAGGCAGGCCGATGGTCGACACTTTCGTTACCGAGGTCAGCCAGGACACCTGGATCTATTTCCCCTGGGACATGGGCTTCACCTACCAGAAGCCGATCGCCGACGACCACGCCGGCTGATTCGCGGCAACGCCGCTTGATGCACCGAGTCCGCCCAGAGGACCTCCGCACACCGATAAAGGCGTGGCGCGACGCTGCTGCAGTCGCGCCATTAGGCTGAGATCGGCGCAGATTGACGGAATTTGGCCGATCCGTGAAACATTTTTTACTTTCATTGCTTATAATTAGCCGTAAGATTCGTGAGACGGCAAATGATTCTGGAAGCTGGGGCAAGCTTCTCCGATGTTGACGAGGCCAACGACGCACAACCATAAGGCCGAAAGGGTCCGGCGACTCTTAGGCGCGGTGCCGTACCGCCTGCAGGTTGCAGCCCTGCCTTGGCGCGATAGCGGGGACGGCGTCGAAATCATGCTGATCACCAGCCGCGATACCGGCCGCTGGGTGCTTCCCAAGGGCTGGCCGGAAGCAAAGGAGCCGCTTTGTGAAGCGGCGGCACGCGAAGCGGGCGAGGAGGCCGGGCTGCGCGGCACGATCTCGCATCACGAGGCCGGCCGTTATTTCTACGCCAAGGTGCTGGATTCCGGCGAGGAAGTGCCGTGCGAGGTGCTGGTCTTCCCGCTGCAGGTCGACAAGGTCGCCGACCGATGGAAGGAAAAGCGGGCACGCACCCGCAAATGGGTCAGCGCCGCCGAGGCTGTGCGCATGGTCAACGAACCCGACCTCAGCCAGATCATCGCCCATTTCTGCGCGGATCCACGCCGGTTCTCCTGAGCCCGAGCGGCGCATAGCCGCGGTCAGGTCCGGCGAACGCCATCGCCGAAGCACCTCCGCGCGGCGCCGAACCTTCCTCGCCGCGCTCCGCTTCTATCCCCGTTATCCACATATGTGACACACAAGATGTTGGGGTCATAAAAGCTACGCAAACGAATCCTTGACGGCGCAAAACGAGTCGCCTTTTATAGGCCATGCGCTCTTGTTGAGAGTGCGACCGGAAAAGTTTCGAGGCCGGTCTTTTTCCCGGAATATGTGCGTTTTGATCCGCATTCCCGCCTGTTTACGAGGCCGGCGAATGCGTGGGATTTTGAAGCCTTGGGGGGCGAAAGGGGAGGATTGTCGGACTTGAATAAATTGTCTGTTAATACTATATTTAGTGTTTGCAGGTAGGTTCGACGCTAGATAATGTGAAGTTCCCTCGACCGAGGGCGTTACAAAAAGTTTTCAGTTTTGAGGGACCCACAGGGTCTTTGAGCGCGTCGGACAGCGGCCTCGCAAGAGGTTCGACCGGCAGGGCGGCGGAGACTGTGAAGATGAGGGCCGGCGGGTTCGAACGCCGGCAGACGGCGGGCATGCGCGTTTCGTCAAGAGGGCAGAAATCCTCTGGGAAAAGCGCTATATGTAGACAAAAGGGACCGGACCAATGCGCATCGAGCGTCGTTTCACCAAGCCAGGACAATCTGCCTATGCGGAGATCGAATTCCGCAAGGCGCTTTCCGAGATCAAGAATCCGGATGGGTCGGTGGTGTTCCGCTTGGACAACATCGATGTGCCGGCGCAGTTCTCCCAGGTTGCCGCCGATATCCTGGCGCAGAAATATTTCCGCAAGGCGGGCGTCCCGGCACGGCTGAAGAAGGTCGAAGAGACGCAAGTCCCCTCCTTCCTGTGGCGCTCGGTCGCCGACGAGGCTGAACTGGCCAAGCTGCCGGAAGCCGAGCGCTACGGTTCCGAGACCGACGCCCGCCAGGTCTTCGACCGGCTTGCCGGTACCTGGACCTATTGGGGCTGGAAGGGCGGCTACTTCAAGTCGGAGGAAGACGCGCGCGCCTTCCGCGACGAGCTCGCCTATATGCTGGCCACCCAGCGCGTCGCGCCGAACTCGCCGCAATGGTTCAACACCGGCCTGCACTGGGCCTATGGCATCGACGGCCCGAGCCAGGGCCATTTCTATGTCGACCCGTTCACCGGCAAGCTGACCAAGTCGAAGTCTTCCTACGAGCATCCGCAGCCGCATGCCTGCTTCATCCAGGGCGTGCAGGACGACCTCGTCAATGAAGGCGGCATCATGGACCTGTGGGTGCGTGAGGCGCGCCTGTTCAAATACGGCTCCGGCACCGGCTCCAACTTCTCGTTCCTGCGCGGTGAAGGCGAAAAGCTGTCGGGCGGCGGTCGTTCGTCGGGGCTGATGAGCTTCCTCAAGATCGGCGACCGCGCGGCGGGCGCCATCAAGTCGGGCGGCACGACACGCCGCGCCGCGAAAATGGTCATCGTCGACGCCGATCATCCCGATATCGAGGAATTCATCGACTGGAAGGTCAATGAGGAGCAGAAGGTCGCCTCGCTGGTCACCGGCTCGAAGATCGTCAAGAAGCATCTCGAAGCGATCATGAAGGCCTGCATCAACTGCGAAGGCAATGGCGACGATTGCTTCGACCCGGCGGTCAACACCGCGCTGAAGCGCGAGATCAAGGCGGCCAAGAAGGACGCGGTGCCGGAGAACTACATCTACCGCGTCATCCAGTTCGCCAAGCAGGGCTACACCTCGATGTCGTTCAAGACCTACGACACCGACTGGGATTCGGACGCCTATCTCACCGTTTCCGGCCAGAATTCCAACAATTCGGTGTCACTGAAGGACGATTTCCTGCGCGCCGTCGAGCAGGACGGCGACTGGCATCTCACCGCCCGCAAGGACGGCAAGGTTCTGAAGACGCTGAAGGCGCGCGATCTCTGGGAAAAGATCGGCTATGCCGCCTGGGCATCGGCCGATCCGGGCCTGCATTTCAACACGACGATGAACGACTGGCACACCTGCGCCTCGGCCGGTGCGATCCGGGCGTCCAACCCGTGCTCGGAATACATGTTCCTCGACGACACCGCCTGCAACCTGGCGTCGATCAACCTTCTGCCCTACCGCAACGCCGACGGCACCATCGACATATCAGCCTACGAGCACACGGTTCGGCTGTGGACCATGGTGCTGGAAATCTCCGTCATGATGGCGCAGTTCCCGTCGAAGGAGATCGCCAAGCTTTCCTACGAGTACCGCACGCTCGGCCTCGGCTACGCCAATATCGGCGGCCTGCTGATGACCTCGGGCATTCCCTATGATTCCGACGAGGGCCGCGCCATCTGCGCCGCCCTCACCGCGATCATGACCGGCACGGCCTATGCCACTTCGGCCGAAATGGCCGCCGAGCTCGGCGCCTTCCCCGATTATGACCGCAATGCGCAGAACATGCTGCGTGTCATGCGCAATCACCGCCGCGCGGCCTATGGCGAAAGAGACGGCTACGAGAAGCTCGCCGTCAACCCGGTGCCGCTGGTCGCCTCAGACCTCAAGCAGCAAGAGCTTGCCGACCATGCCAAGGCCGCCTGGGACCGCGCCATCGAGCTCGGCGAGGAGCATGGCTACCGCAATGCGCAGGCAACGGTGATCGCGCCGACCGGCACGATCGGCCTGGTGATGGATTGCGATACCACCGGCATCGAGCCCGACTTCGCGCTGGTAAAATTCAAGAAGCTGGCCGGCGGCGGCTATTTCAAGATCATCAACCGCGCGGTGCCCGAAGCGCTGCGTACGCTCGGCTATTCCGAGGCCCAGATCGCCGAGATCGAGGCCTATGCGGTTGGCCACGGCAATCTCAACCAGGCGCCGGGCATCAACCCCGGCTCGCTCAAGGCAAAAGGCTTTACCGACGAAAAGATCGCAGCGCTCAATGCGGCGCTGAAGTCGGCCTTCGATATCAAGTTCGTCTTCAACCAGTGGACGCTGGGTGCCGACTGGGTGAAGGAGACGTTCGGCTTCACCGATGAGCAGCTCAACGATTTCTCGTTCGAGATGCTGCCGGCGCTGGGGTTCTCGAAGAAAGACATCGAGGCCGCCAACATCCATGTCTGCGGGGCGATGACGCTGGAAGGCGCGCCGTTCCTGAAGGCCGAACACCTGCCGGTGTTCGACTGCGCCAGCCCGTGCGGCAAGATCGGCAAGCGTTCGCTGTCGATCAACAGCCACATCATGATGATGGCGGCGGCGCAGCCCTTCATCTCCGGCGCCATCTCCAAGACCATCAACATGCCGAACGACGCGACGGTGGAAGACGCCAAGGGCGCCTACATGCTGTCGTGGAAGCTGGCGCTGAAGGCCAACGCGCTCTATCGCGACGGCTCGAAGCTGTCGCAGCCGCTCAACGCCTCGTTGCTTGCCGACGTCGAAGACGACGAGGACGAAGCCATCGAGCAGCTGATCGCGGCGCCGGCCGCACAGCGCGCCGTGCAGGTGACCGAGAAGATCGTCGAGCGCGTCGTCGAGCGTCTCTACCGCGACCGCGAGAAACTGCCGAACCGCCGCAAGGGCTATACCCAGAAGGCGGTCGTCGGCGGCCACAAGGTCTATCTGCGCACTGGCGAGTTTGATGACGGCCGTATCGGCGAGATCTTCATCGACATGCACAAGGAAGGTGCGGCCTTCCGGGCGATGATGAACAACTTCGCTATCGCCATCTCGCTCGGCCTGCAATATGGCGTGCCGCTCGACGAATATGTCGAGGCCTTCACCTTCACCAAGTTCGAGCCGGCCGGCATGGTGCAGGGCAACGACGCCATCAAGAACGCCACGTCGATCCTCGACTACGTGTTCCGCGAACTGGCTGTCTCCTATCTCGGCCGCCACGATCTCGCCCATGTCGACCAGTCGGATTTCGACAAGACGGCACTCGGACGCGGCATCAATGAAGGCAAGGCGACGCCCTTCTCCAAGGGCCTGACCCGCGGCGCCTCGCCGGTCAAGCTGGTGTCGGGCATGGGCGCCGAGCCGAAAGGCTTTGCGGGTTCCGGTTCCGGAACTCCAGCCCGTACCGCCCCGACCGCTTTCTCCGGCTCCAACGTGCTGACGCTAAAACCGGCAAGCGACGAAGCCGTCGCCTACAAGCGCGACTACGAGGAGCGCGCCAGGGAACTGGTCGAGGACATCGTCTACGCGGAAGCCTCCGACCCGACGGAGCTGTTCACCGACGAGGCCGCGAAAGAAGCAGCCGAAGCCAAAGCGCTCGCCGCCAACCGGCGCCAGCAATCGCTGATGCAGGGCTACACCGGCAACGAATGCTCGGAATGCCATAACTTCACGATGGTGCGGAACGGGACTTGCGAGAAGTGCGATACTTGCGGGGCCACGAGCGGGTGTAGCTGAGGATCGATGCCGCGTGAGAACCAGCACTATGTTCCACAATTCCTTCTGCGCAATTTTTGCGCAGAAGGACAATGTCATGTCTTTGACAAATCGACCTGCAAAGAATTTCGAACTAACCCACGCAATATTATGGGCGAAGCGGATTATAATGTCGTCCGCTTAAAAGGTAATTTTTACCTGGATTTCGAAAGCAAGTTCACCCACGTAGAGAACCTAGCAAAACCTGTTCTTGAAAGCATAATAGCTAACGAGACCGTATCTGCCTTAAGCCCCATGGATTTGGCAACGCTCTGTTGTTTTGTGGTTGTGCAGCACCTTCGCTCGAAGTCGTCGCGTCAAAGCTACTCTGGCATATTTCAAGATGTCAAACTTCGGTTCCCCGATCTGAAAACGAACGACATTCCCGAGCATTTTTCGGACGAAGAATATGAAAAATTTTGTCTCCTTAAAATGAACCTCGATAAATTGGATGAGATTGCAGGACACTTGACAACCAAGAAATTGATCTTGCTAAAAAAGTGTTGCGCCGGAGAATTATACATCTCAGACAATCCGCTCGTAATGCACAATTACAACGACTTTGGACCGTACGGAAATATTGGACTAGGTGTACCAGGGATCGAAATTTATTTACCCGATATCTTCGGATCTCGTCCTAGGTTTTTTGTGTCCTACGATCATCGACGGCTTTCATAAAGAACGTGCCAAGGCAGAGCAAAAAATAAGTGAAATCCAACTGAAGGTTTTCGTGGATGGCGCTCTTCCGCTTCAAAGCGGTGTGTCAGTGATTTTAGATGCGAAGGAAAGACTAGAACAGGCAAAAATGAAAATCGCAATGCTTGTCGATTCTCAATACGCGCCGATATCCAAGGACATCCTTATTTTTCTGAATGCTCTTCAAATACAATGGGCTAACAGATTTATCGCAGCACGGAGGAAGGATTTTTCCTTTGCGCATAAAGTAATGAAGGAAAAACCTCACTGGCGTGAGCACCCACGAATTGAAGTAGCTTAAAATTAAGCCCCACCAGCGGCAAAATCATCCGTGCCGGCGACTAGCCGCGAGGGACGTGTTCGCCTCTCCCTTCTCCCCTTGTGGGAGAAGGTGGCCGAGCGAAGCTCGGTCGGATGAGGGGTGCTCCAGCTTGGCACCGGCGGCGCTCCGTCCAACACCCCTCAACCGTCTCGGCGCTCCGCGCCGAGCCACCTTCTCCCACAGACAGGGGGAGAAGGGAAGAGCGCGCGACTACCGCCAAGGCTGCAAACTGTCATCGCGGACGTAAGCGATGATGGTGTCGCAGACTGCGTTCAGATCCCGCAGCACGTCGTCATTCCAGAAACGCAGTACACGAAAGCCCCTCGCCTTAAGTTCGGCGTCCCGCTCCCGGTCATAGTTCGAATCCGCATGCTGGCTGCCGTCGATCTCGACGATCAGTCTGGCCTCGGCGCAAATGAAATCGGCGATGAATTTGCCGACGGGGACCTGACGCCGAAATTTGATTCTGTCGAGTCTGCGTCCGCGCAGTTCATGCCACAGGCGGTCTTCCGCTTCCATCGGCTCGCGTCGCATCGAGCGGGCGAAGCGACGTTTGGTGGGCGCAACGGGCTGATGCGGCATGGGGCGACGTTATCCAATCCTGGGGACGACCTCCAAGGAATCCTCAGATAAGGGCCGACGTTCGAGACCAACCAAAGGGGATGGCGCGGCGCCTCCCCTTCTCCCCTTGTGGGAGAAGGTGGCCGAGCGAAGCTCGGTCGGATGAGGGGTGTTCCAGCTTGGCATCACCTGCACTCCGTCCAACACCCCTCAACCGTCTTGGCGCTGCGCGCCAATCCACCTTCTCCCACAGGGGGAGAAGGAAGAAGCTGCCGCGCTACTCCACTTCCGCCACCATCTGCCTTCCACCCACCCAGTCGCGCCAGGCGCGTTCATCGCCATGGAACACGTTGAGGTCGATGCGGCCCCTCACCCCGTGCGACAGGCCGGAGCCGGAATATTGCCAGAACAGCCATTTGCGGTCGGGATAGACCTTTGACGGGTGCGCCGCCACGGCGCGCAGCCAGAACGGATAATCGGGGAAGGCGCCCCTGAGATTGTCACGGTAGAAGTCGGGCGCGGTGTAGATGATCGGCCGCTGGCCGTAGTAGCGCTCGAGCTTGTCCATGAACACCTGCATCTTTTCCAGCACCTTTTGCCGCGATGGGCGGCGCTTGCAGCTGGAGTCGCCGTTCCACTCGACGTCGATCACCGGCGGCAGCGCACCCTCGACCCGCGGCACGTTGCGGATGAACCAATCGGCCTGCTCGCCGGCGGTGCGGCACCAGTAGAAGAAGTGGTAGGCGCCGCGCTTGAGGCCGGCGGCATCGGCACCGCGCCAGTTCCTGGTGAACATCGGGTCGAGATGATCGCCGCCGTCGGTGGCCTTGATGTAGGCGAAATTGGCGCCCTGGGCACGCAGCTTTCCCCAGTTCACATTGCCCTGCCAGCGCGAAACGTCGACGCCGTGGACGGCGAGACGCCTCGGCGAGGAGGACTTGCCGAAATTGATCGGCTTGGCATCGCGAAAACCATAGCGCGTGACCGGTTCGGCAAGCATTGCTGGTGCCGCGCGTGTCAGCCGCTTCGGCGGCGACATCAGCGCGATCACCTCGGCCGGCGGTTCGACGTCCTGATCGGGTACGTCCATCGCGACCGGCTGTTCGTCCTGCTCCTGTTCGGCAAAAGCGGGCGCAGCATCAGTTTTCGCCACGGATGCCACCGGCGCGGGGGGGCGCACAACCGAGCTGGTGGTCTCGCTGGACGGCACTTGCAGCGCATCGACGCCGGAGGTCGACGTGCAGCCGGCAAGGCACAGCGCTGCGATCGAGAAGATGACGACGCCTGATGACCGCATCTGGACCTGTACGCAAAACACAACAGACCGAAGGCAGGACAACGCCGCCGGACAAACCAAGCTGGATTCCTAACAAGAAACTACCAACAAAGTTTGAATCGAATTGTTAGGGCTTTGCAGCGGGACGTTGGCCGGGCGGAGGTGTGCTGTCCCTCCAATGTCCGGCCACGTCGCTGCCTCGGCTTGACAACTCACGGCATGAGATTAGTCTCTACTAATCTTACGGTGTAAGGCACCACGTGGAGGACGTCATGCAGCCCGCCGCCCTGTCAGAATTGCAGCCCGTAGTCCCGCCGGAGCCATGCTCGCCCGCCATCGGGGTCGACGAGATACCTCGCAACCTCAGTCGCGCCATCGAACGCGCCGAGGTCAATGCGTGGCTCGATCTCTATCGCGCCGCCCCGGCAGACTTTGCCGCAAGGCAAGGCCTTGCCATCGCCGAAGATGGCGATCTCGTCTGGACCACCTGCACGACGATCCCGTTCATCCATTTCAACTGCGTCAAGAATTTCGGTGTCGATAGCGCAGCCACCGAGAGCCGGCTCGACGCGCTTCTGGCGCATTATCGCGACGCCGGCATTCTGCGGCCCTGGTTCTACACCAACCCACACACCGAGCCCGCGACGCTCAGCTGCTGGCTCGAGGCGCGCGGCCTGCAACGTCAGGGCGGCTGGGAACGCATCTTTCGCGACGCGACGCCATTGCCCGCTGAGCCGCTTTTCCCGACGGAGGATGCCTCGGTCGAGCGGGTGACGCCGGCAACGGCAAGGGAATGGGCTGGGTTCATCGACAGGCAATATCGGTTGCCGACCTCACCGTGGTTGCTGGCGCTGGCCGGCCGGCGCGGCTGGCATCATTACATGCTGCGGCGGGAAGACGCGGTGGCGGCGGTGCGCTCGATGTTCATCGGCGCCGACGGCATGGCCTGGAGCGGCATCGACGCGCCGGTGCCCGGCATCATGGCGCCGAGCTTCGACCTCGATGCAATGCTCGGCGAAGCGATGGTGCGCGACGGACTTGCGGCCGGTGCAAAACTGTTCGTGGCCGATATCGAGGCGCCGCGAGCCGAACGTGACGGGCCAGCCTACCGCAACTATGCACGCCTCGGCTTCAAGCTTGCCTATTTCCGCAGCCATTACAGCTATTTGCCGGCAAATTCCGGCTGACCGCTTCAAGACCCTAGCTGCACAACCACAGCTTGTGACAGGTCGTGGCCATGAGGTGGGCCGGCGGTACAAAGCGATCGTTGACCGGCGCATCATCGTCTACCCGGCGGACCTTTTCTTCGAGCAACGTGCGAAGTTGTGCCGGTTGCACGCGGTCGCGCTCCATCACCAGCTTGATCATCGGATCGCTCAAGAGTTCATCCAGGGTGTTGATGCTGTCGTTCATCCGTCGCCTCCTCGACTGCCTGCCCGCACGCCAATAGATAGGCAGCAATGATGGCCCGCCAATGACGCTTTGCCGGCTATCTCGTGTCGCTTCGGATTAAATTTTGTCCAGATTCCACCTCAAGCCGGAGGTGGCGCGCCTTCAAACTGCGGCAGGCCGTCGTCGATCTGCACCCAGGGCTGCTTCGAGGCGGTCCAGATATGCATCTCAGGCCTGAACAACGAGGGATCATCGAGCGAGCCGGTGGTGATGCCGATAATGCCGGCGGAATCGCGCCGGGAAAACATCGTCGTGCCGCAGCGCGGGCAAAAGCCGCGCTTGAGATCGGGCGAGGAATTCACCGTCGCCAGCGGTCCGTCGACCGTCACATCATCGATGCGGAACAGCACGCGCGCGTTGAAGGCGGCACCCAGCGCCTTCTGGCACAACCGGCAATGGCAGACGCGCTCATTGATCGGTGCCGCCTCGGCGCGGTAGCGCACCGCACCGCACAAACACCCGCCCTGATATCTTGCCATCACCCGCGTCCCTGCCCTGTGAGGATAGGCGGCATACCTATCGATAGGCGTGGCAGCGTCAATTGAAAAGCTTTGATGGCGCCATCTATAGCTGTGATGCGGCCAATACACGATTGGCCGATGCGCCGGGCCAAGGCCCCATGGGCGACATGCCGGCCATCTCGCGGAAGACGGCCGGCAGACAATTGACTGGGCGTCAGTTCGTTTCGTTGACGACCTCGTCCCAGGTCTTGACCTTGGTCTGGCCATTGAGGAACGGCAGCGCGGCAGCTGTCAGTTCCGGCGCGAAGAACACATCGTAGTGGGTGCGGTTCGGCACGATCGCCAGGCGGTTCTGCGACAGGTTCTCGCGCATCCAGCCGGCGTCCTTCAACCCGCCGCCGAGCATCTGATAGAACTTGATCTCGTGCTCGGGCCGGTACATGTCGCTGTCGCCGAACACCAGCATCACCGGCATTTTCAGCTTTGGCACGTCGGCCGAATAGTCGTAGGCCTTGCGCATATAGGCGCCGAGCTGGTCGAGCAGTTTCGGAAAATCCTCCGGATTCGGCGCAACCGCGACGTAGGATTTGTACATCGGCGTGTCCTTCATCATGTCGGCCATCGCCGCGCCGACCTGTGCCTGCTGGCCACGCATTTCGGCGTAGAAGCCGTCCGCGGCGTAGCCGGTCGAGACCAGCACCAGGCGGCGCACCGTTTCGGGATGCTGCACGGCCATGCGGAAGGCGACGCCGCCACCCAGCGAATAACCCATCACGTCGACCTTGTCGTAGCCGAGTGCCTTGACGATCGCCGCCATGTCGTCGCCCATCGCCTCCAGGCTGAGCGGCCGGTCGCCAAGCGCGGTGCGGCCATGGCCCTGCAGGTCAACGCCGATGACGGTCCGGTCTTCGGCAAGTTTTGGCAGGATCGGCGCGAACATATCGGTCGTGCCGAGGCCGCCATGCAGCAGAAGCAGCGGCTCGCCCTTGCCATAGACGGCGTAATAATAGTTCAGGCCGTTGATCGGCAGCAGGCCGGATTTTTCCGGCTTCGGCAGTGTTGCGGTTGCGGTCGTCATGGCGGGCTTGGCCTCCTCTGCGTCGATGGTGCCCGGCGCGGCAAATAGCGCGGCGGCCGAGGCGAATATGGCGAAAAATACCGATCTGGACACGTCAGTCTCCCTCTCCCGTTTGCATCAAAGTCGCTTTGCGACCTCCTCAAGCTGTTCGGCGCACTGGCCCCAGCCCTCGTGAAAACCCATTTTCTCGTGCTGTTCGCGGTCGGCGACCGACCAATGCGCGACGCGGGCAATGTAGCGGGTCTTACCCTCGCCCTCGTCCTCAAAGGTCAGCACGACCGTCATGAACGGCTTTTCGGACGGCTCCCACGCCTTCGTATAGGCATCGGTGAAGACGAGCTTTTTGCCCGGTACGACTTCGAGGAAGATGCCTGGATTCGGGAACTCCTTGCCGTCGGGATCGGCCATGACGACAAGGGTGGAGCCACCGGTCCGCACATCCATTTCGGCGCGCGGCGTCATCCACGGCTTCGGCGAGAACCATTGCGTCAACAGCTTTGGCTCGGTCCAGCAGCGATAGACGTTCTCGTGCGGCGCATCGATGATGCGCGCGAGAACCAGCTCGCGGTCGGAGTTGGGGGCGATGTCGAGCTTGGTGGTCATGGTGTTTCCTCACACGTCGGTTTTGGCTTCCGTGTCTAGGACGAATCGACACGACGCAAGCCGACACGGCCCGCGAAAAAATCCGCGGGACAGGAGATTCGAACGACGGAAATAAGTGGCTTCAGTGGCGCTTGGCTTGCACCAGATAGGCGTCGATCTCGGTCTCGCCGAGCCACTTGGCCGCTTCCAGCCGATGCAACCCTTCGACCAGGATATGGCGCTTGCCGTCATGGCGCACTTGGATCGGCATCTTCATGCCGTTTTCCAGAATGTCCTCGGCCAGATGGCGGACGGTCTCGGGATGCAGCGTCTTTTTGCGCGCCGTCGGCACGTAGATATCGTTGACCCTGACCTTTTGCACTCTCAGCATGTCGGCTCCCGTGGCGGACAAGGCCGCGTTTTGTGAGATAGTCTGTTTGTCCGGCAACGCCAAGGGAGCGCCCGGCAATGGCTGGCCCGATCGTTTCCAATTGACGCTTGGCCGGCGGATGGCCGAAATGGCGGCCTTCGACCTTAGCGGTGTCCATGAACCACCTGCCGACCGAGTTTCCCGATTTCGGACTGACGCCGGAGCAGCGAGGCCAGGCGGTGCGCAGCCATTACTGGGAATGGCCGGGGATGGATGGCGGGCGCGGCGAAATCTGGTGCTACAGCGACCGTTTTTCCTACCGTCCTGGCGAGATGGTGGCACTGCATGTCAGTTCGACGGCCGTCAGTTTCGGCATCGCGATCATCCGCGACGGCGGCGCGGAAACGACAATGTTCGAAGGGACCGGAATCGCGGCGCGCTGGCAAGATACGCCGGACCAATGTTCGGTCGAAGGCTGCGGCTGGCAAGCGTCGTTCGAGTTTCGCATCGGCGACGACTGGCCGTCCGGCGCCTATCGCGTGACGCTGACAGCAGATGGCCGGGACGGCAAGCCGATCCGCTGCCACCATCTTTTTATCGTCGCGCCACAGCCCGGCAAGAAGCCTGGCCGTGTGCTGCAGGTGGCGGCCACCGGCACCTGGCTCGCCTACAATACGTGGGGCGGTTCCAACCATTACGAAGGCATCACCGGGCCAGGCCGGGACCAATATGCACGAATGGTGTCGACCCAACGGCCGTGGTGCCGCGGCTTCGTCGTGCTGCCCAGGGACGCGCCGCGCGTGCCGCTCGAAGTCGCCGTGCCGCCAAAAACCGTGCCGCGCTATCCGCACATGGAATGGGCCTTTGCTACCGGCCATTCGAAGAAATACGCCTCGTCCGGCTGGGCAAGCTACGACAGCCATTTCTTCCGCTTCGCCGAGCGTGCCGGCTACGCCGTCGATCTCGCCAGCCAGCACGATCTGCATTTTTCGCCCGACATTCTCGACGGCTATGACTGCGTCGTCCTGGTCGGCCACGACGAATATTGGACCTGGGAAATGCGCGATGCGGTCGACACCTATGTCGAGCGCGGCGGTCATGCGGCGCGCTTTGCCGGCAATTTCATGTGGCAGACCAGGCTGGAGGACGAAGGCCGCCGGCAGGTCTGCTACAAATACTGCGCTCGCGCCGAAGACCCGGCCTATCGCGGCGGCGATATAAGGCGCGCCACCAATTCCTGGGAAGCGCCGGAAATCGGCCGGCCGGGTGCCGCGACCTTCGGTCTCAACGCGACAAGAGGCGTCTATGCCGGCTGGGGCGGCTGCGCGCCGCGCGGCGTACGCGGCTTTCCGGTCTACCGGCCGGAGCATTGGGCGTTTGCCGGCACCGGCATCTACTATGGCGATCTGCTCGGCGCCGACAGCCATGTCTATGGCTACGAGGTCGACGGGCTCGATTTCGAGATCCGCGGCGGCCTGCCCTACCCCACGACCACTAGCGGTGCGCCGGACGGCCTGCAGGTGCTCGCGGTCGGCATGGCGAGCCAGGTCGAGGAAAGCGCCGACATTGCGTTCGAGGACCAGTTTCTCGGCGACGAGGACGGACGCTTCACCGCCGAGACGCTGTTCGGCGAGGCAAGCGATGCCAACCTCGACAAGGTCAAACGCGGCAACGGCATGATCGTCAATTTCCCGCGCGGCAAAGGCGAGGTGTTTCACGCCGGAAGCTGCGAATGGGTTGCCGGCCTGCTAAGGCAGGATGCGATTGTCGAGCGCGTCACCAGAAATGTCCTTGACCGCTATCTTGGAAAGCCATGACATGTTGAAGTCTCCTGCCCCGGAAACTCGCGAAGCCTCGCATCTGTTTTATCTATCCAGCCTGCGCCGGCCGATGATCGACCGCGCCGAAGGCATCTACATGTGGACGCAGGATGGCCGCCGCTTCATCGACGGATCGAGCGGTCCGATGGTTGCCAATATCGGCCACTCCAATCGCAACGTGCTCGACGCGATGAAAAGGCAGATGGACCGCGCCACCTTCGCCTACCGTCTGCATTTCGAGAACGAACCGGCAGAGGAGCTCGCGCGGCAGCTGGCGGCCAAACTCCCTGAAGGCATGGACCGCATCTTCTTTGTCTCCGGCGGCTCGGAAGCGACCGAATCCTGCATCAAGCTGGCGCGGCAATGGGCGGTCGCCACCGGCCAGCCCAGCCGTTGGAAGGTGATCTCGCGCTTTCCCTCCTATCATGGCGGCACGCTCGGCGCGCTCGCCGTTACCGGCGACGATGCGCTGTCCGAAACATTTGTGCCGATGATGCAGATGATGCCGACCGTGCCGGCGCCCATCGCCTGGCGCGACCGCGACAATCTTTCGATGGAACAGCGCGGCATCCGCTACGCCGACATGCTGGAGGAAAAGATCCTCGCCGAGGGACCGCAGAGCGTGCTCGCCTTCATCATGGAGCCAGTCGGCGGCGCTGCCACGGCAGCACTGGTGGCGCCCGACAGCTACTATCCGCGCATCCGCGAGATCTGCGATCGCTACGGCATCCTGCTCATCCATGACGAAGTGATGAGCGGTGCCGGCCGCACCGGAAAATTCCTCGGCGGCGACCACTGGAACTGCAAGCCCGACATCGTCGCGCTGTCGAAGGGGCTGGGCTCTGGCTACGCGCCGCTCGGCGCGCTGGCGGCACCGATGCGGCTGGTGCAGCCATTGCTCGCGTCGGGCGGCTTTCAGCACGGCCACACCTACGCCGGCAACCCGCTCGCCTGCGCCGCCGGGCTCGCCGTACTCGGCGAAATGGACCGTCTCGGCCTGATCGCCAATGCGGCTGACATGGGCGAGCTTTTGATGGACGAGTTGAAGCGATTGGCAAAGCGGTTTCCATTCATCGCCGACGTCCGTGGCAAGGGCCTGCTCACCGGTGCCGAGATGCTTGCGGATCCCGACACTCTGAGGCCGATCGAGCCTGCAAAGAAGGCCACCCAGCGGCTGCTCGACCTCGCCTATGAGCGCGGCCTGATCATCTACGGACGCAAGGTCAAGGGCGGCGTCGACGGCGACAATTTCATGGTCGCGCCGCCGATGATCGTCACCGCCGCGCAGATCGGCGAGATCATATCCATCATCGGCGACTCGCTCGAGGTGCTGGCCGGCGAGCTCGACCTGCCGGTCGAAGGCTGAGAGGCGAACCATGGCGTCGCGAAAAGTCATCATCACCTGCGCCATCACCGGGTCGGTACACACCCCGTCGATGTCGCCGCATCTGCCCGTGACGCCGGACCAGATCGCCGCAGACGCGATCGCCGCCGCCGAGGCCGGCGCTTCGATCCTGCATCTTCATGCCCGCGACCCTAGGGATGGGCGGCCGACCGCCGACCCCGAGGTGTTCATGCAGTTCCTGCCGCGCATCAAGCAGGCGACCGATGCGGTGATCAACATCACCACCGGCGGATCGTCGCTGATGACGCTCGACCAGCGGCTGGCCGCGCCGCTCAGGGCCCAGCCGGAAATGTGTTCGCTCAATATGGGTTCGATGAATTTCGCGCTGTTCCCGATGCTCGAGCGGCCGCGAGAATGGCAGCACGAATGGGAGCCGAAGCTGCTCGAGGCTACCCGTGACACGATCTTCAAGAACACCTTTGCCGACATGGAGACGGTGCTCGAGAAGCTCGGGCGTGGTTGCGGCACGCGCTTCGAATTCGAGTGCTACGATGTCGGCCATCTCTATTCGCTGGCGCATTTTCGCGATCGTGGACTGGTGTCCGGACCTTTATTCATCCAGTTTGTTTTGGGCATTCTTGGCGGCATCGGCGCCGATCCAGAAAACCTGATCCATATGAAGCGCATCGCCGACAAACTGTTCGGCGACAGCTACCGGTTTTCGGTGCTGGCCGCCGGACGCCACCAGATGCCGATGATCTCGATTGCGGCGGCGATGGGCGGCAATGTCCGCGTCGGGCTGGAGGATAGCCTCTACGAAGGGCGCCAGCTCGCCAAGTCCAATGCCGACCAGGTGCGCCGCATCCGCGGCGTGCTCGACGGATTGTCGCTGGACGTCGCGACGCCGGCCGAGGCGCGGCAGATGCTGGCGCTCAAGGGCGGCGACCGCGTGGCGTTCTGAGATGCGACCGTGACCAACCCACCGTCAAGAGACATTGTCATCCGGCCCGGGACCGTCGAGGACGTCGAAACCATCCACGCCGCGCTCCTGCGGCTCGGCGCGCATGTCGGCGCACATCAGGAGATCACCTCGACAGCTCAGGATCTCCGCACCTATGGCTTTGGCGAAAAGCCTGCCTTCTCGACCCTGATTGCCGAAATCGGTGGCGAATTTGCCGGGCTTTGCCTGTATTTCCCGATCTTCTCGACATGGATGGGACGGCCCGGCGTCTATGTGCAGGACCTCTATGTCGAGGACCGTTTTCGTGGCCGCAGGATCGGTGAACGCCTGCTGCGCCGAGTCGCGGCGCAATGCCGGAAGAGCGGCGGCGCCTATCTCAGGCTGTCCGTCGATACCGACAACGAGACCGCCAAGGCTTTTTACGAACGATTGGGCATTGCCTGGTCCAGCTACGAGCAGGTGCAGAAGATCGTCGGCAACGCCTTTTTCGCCTTTGCCGATGCACCGGAGGAGCCAACATGAAAGCCTTCTATGCCGAAGAACAGAAGCGCCATGACCCGAAGGCGTTCCTCTCGAGCGGCGCGCCGCAGCCCAATCCGGAAAGGCCGGAACGGGTCGAGCGATTGTTGGCCGGCGCAAAGGCTGCCGGCTGCACGATCGAACGGCCGCGGGATCACGGACTCAGCCCGATTGCGGCGGTGCATACGCCGGAATATCTCGATTTTCTCCAGCACATCTTCGCGCGCTGGCAGCGCATCGAGGGCGCCTCGGCCGAGGTCATCCCCAATATCCATCCGATCGCGCGGAACGGCTCCTATCCGGCCTCGGCGGTCGGCCAAGCCGGCTATCACATGGCCGACACCGCCTGCCCGATCTCCGGCGAGACGTGGCAGAGCGCGCTTTGGAGCGCCTGGAGCGCGGTTGAAACCGCCGAGGCGGTGATGTCGGGAGCGCCGGCCGCCTATGCGCTGTGCCGGCCGCCCGGCCATCACGCCTTTGCCGATGTCGCCGGCGGCTTCTGCTTCATCAACAATTCGGCCGTCGCTGCACAGGTTCTGCGCAAGCAGGCGGCGCGGGTGGCGATCCTCGATGTCGACCTCCACCACGGCAACGGCACGCAAGGCATCTTCTATGCCCGGCCGGACGTGCTCACCGTGTCGCTGCATGCCGACCCGGTGCGCTTCTACCCGTTTTTCTGGGGCTATGGCGACGAGCGCGGCGAAGGCGCCGGCCTCGGCTACAATCTCAACCTGCCGCTGCCGCGCAAATCCGGCGATGCAGCGTTCCTCGAAGCGCTGGAGGCATCGTTCCAGCGCGTCAACACCTTCTCGCCCGATGCGCTTGTGGTGGCGCTGGGGCTAGATGCCTTCGAAGGCGATCCGTTCGGCGGGCTGTCGGTGAGCACGCCTGGTTTTTCGCGCATTGGCGAGGTGATCGCCGGGCTCGGCTTGCCAACGGTCATCGTCCAGGAAGGCGGCTATCTCTGCGACGAGCTCGGCGACAATCTCACCGCCTTCCTCACCGGTTTTGGCGGCACCCACAAGCGATGATCCGCCCGCGAGGGCCGCTCAGGATCGTTCCTGCCGCAGCATGGCGACAACGCGGTGCACGCTCTCCAGCGTCTCGTCGATCTCGGCTGCAGTGTTGTAATGAGCGATGCCGATGCGCACCACGCCCTGCTCGGCCGGAATGCCGAGCTGGTGGACGATCTCCCAGGCGTAGTTGTGGCCGGACCACAGGAAGATGTTTTCGGCATTCATCTGCCGCACGATCGTCTCCGGCACGATGCCTTCGACAGTGAACGACACCGTCGGCACACGCTCATTGATCCGCTTCGGATCGGTGATGCCGTGGATGGTCAGGCCGGCAATATCCGACAAGCCATCGATCAGTTGTCGCGTCAGCGGGTTCTCGTAAGCGATTGAAACTTCGAAGGCCTTGGCGATTTTCAGCCGACGCGATCCTTGCGCGCCGGCTGCCGCGCCCAACTCGGCAAAATAATCGACAGCTGCCGACAGGCCGGCCATCAATTCAATCTGCGGCGTGCCGAGCTCGAAGCGCTCCGGCAAGGCATTGGACGAGCAACGGCATTTATACGGCTTAAGCGCATCGATAACGTCCAGCCTGCCCCACAAAATCCCCATATGCGGGCCGAAGAACTTGTAAGCCGAGCAGATCAGGAAATCGCAGCCGAGGTTTTGGACGTCGATCAGGCCATGCGGCGCGAACTGGACGGCATCGACGTAGACCAACGCACCAGCCCGCCTGGCGATGCCGGTCAACGCCTTCACCCGGTTGATCGACCCGGTGAGATTGCTGGCGTAGTTGAGCGCGACGAGCCGCGTCCTCTCGGAAAGCAGCGCGGCGAGCGCCGCCTCTTCGATCTGCCAGCTCTGCTGGTCGAAGGGCAGCCAGCGCACGACAAGGCCAAGGTCTTCTGCCAGTTGCAGCCAAGGCGAGACGTTGCCCTCATGGTCCATGCGGGTGAGGATGATCTCGTCCCCGGGCTTCATCGTGCGGCCAAGCGTTCGCGACATGTGGTAGGTCAATGTCGTCATGTTGGCACCGATGATAATTTCCTGCGGGCTCGCAGCGCCGAGAAAATCCGCCATCGCCAGATGGGCCTCGTCCCCGATGCCTTGTGCTGCAACGGTGGTGTCGAAGAAGCCGCCGAGGTTGGCATTCGTGGTCAGCAAGCAACGCGATACTGCGTCCGCCACCGACTGCGGCACCTGCGTGCCGGCAGGATTGTCGAGATAGATGCGCCGGCGGCCCTTGTCGGTCAGCGACAAGGCCGGAAATTTCGCGCGCACCGCGTCGATCCGGAAGTCCATGGCTGTTCCCCTCTCCTTATGACGATCGGACAACCGCGTCCCGACGCATCAAGGGCACGGATTGCCGACGCGCTGGTGGATCGCATCAACGGCTTTCTGCATGTCCTCGGTCCAGACCACGTCGGCGGAAGAGAGCGCCATTTCGAGTTGCGAAATGGTGGTGGCGCCGATGATGTTCGAGGTGACCAAGGGCCGGTTCGAGACATAGGCATTGGCAAACAGCGCCGGCTCCATGCCGAAGGTGCGCGCCAACCGGTTGTATTCGAGCTGCACGTCGGCAGCATTCGGAGTCTCGTAGCGCTGGCCGCGGTTGAACAACTGCGAGCGCGAGCCCTGCGGCCGCGCGCCATGATCGTATTTGCCGGTCAAATAGCCTTGCGCCAGCGGCGAATAGGCAAGCAGCGACACCTGCTCGCGCTCGCAGACTTCGGCAAGGTTCACCTCGAAGGTGCGATTGACGAAATTATAGGCGTTCTGCAGCGAGGCGACGCGCGGGCCGAGGCCCTTGTCGGCTTCGGCGATGAAACGCATGACGCCCCAGGAATTCTCGTTCGACAGGCCGAAATGGCGGATCTTGCCGGCCTTCACCAGTTCATCAAATACGGCAAGCGTCTCGGCGATCGGCGTCTCGCCTTCCGGCACGCCGGCGGCATCGGAGCGTCGCGGTACGGTGCCGATGCGGTTCGGATTGGCGCCCCACGGCACGTCGCGTTCCGGCCAATGGATCTGATAGAGGTCGATGTAATCGGTGTTGAGCCTAGCGAGTGACTTATCGATAGCGTCGAAGATATCGGCGCGCACCAGCTTAGACGGGCGGTCGCCCCGAAACCAAGTGTTGGCGGTGCGACCAACTACCTTCGAGGCGATGATCACCTGGTCGCGATTGCGCTTCTCCTTCATCCAATTGCCGATGAATGTCTCGGTACGGCCTTGTGTCTCCGCCTTGGGCGGGATCGGATAGAGTTCGGCGGTGTCGATGAAATTGACGCCGCGAGCAAACGCCAGATCCATCTGGGCGTGACCGTCCGCCTCGGTGTTCTGCTGGCCCCAGGTCATCGATCCGAGGCAGATTTGCGACACGAAAAGATCGGTCTGGCCGAGACGGCGTTTGTGCATGGAGTTTCTCCGGCGGGAATTTTGCGCGGCTGCGCGAGGAGGAAGCAATAGCATACAGGAAAGCGTCGCCCGCTTCCAAGCCCACGGATGGAAGGTCAGACGACTTTCCCGGGACGCCGGCGGACAGGGTTTATCCCTGCGGCTAATAAAAAGCCGGACTGCATTTTCATGCAGTCCGGAAGTTCGCCAGGAATGGCGAGGAAAAAACCGGCCAAGTGCCGGCATAGACGCCTACGGTCAAAGCGCCGCAGAAGTTTCGCCGGACCAGCCGAACTATGTCAAAAAAGATCAGGGCAGCATGGCTGCCATGCGAATGCTGCACTGCACAATCGTCATGATCTGCTTATATTGACCGCCTTGGAGGTTCAATAAGGGGCTTGAATCATGGGATTCTTCACTGAAATGTTCGCTCGTCCGCGTCCGCGGGAACAGCTGCGCTATCGAGCGGCGCTGGCGCTGCTCCATTCGATGAGCAATGCCGATCGCGCCGATATCGGCGTCAAGCCGGCCGATTTCCCGCGCATCGCGCGGGAAATGTCCCTGCGCTAAACAACCGTGAGATATCCGCCGTGGCGGATATCTCCCGAGCGGATCTCAACGCGATCCGAGGAAGATCGACTTGCCCAATGGCACGCCGTTGTGGCGCAGGATGTCGTAGGCGGTGGTCAGGTGGAAATAGAAATTGGGCATGGCGGCATGCAGTAGATACTGCGTCCCCGGCATCGAAACCTCGCGTCCCGCAAGCCGCAGTTCGACTATCCTGTCATCTGAACCATCGAATTCGGCCGCCGAAAATGTCGCGAGATAGTCGAGCGTCTTGGTAAGGCGGGCCTGCAGATCAGCGAAGTTCGCCTCATTGTCCTCGTATTTTGGCACCTCGCGTCCCGCAAGCCGTGACGGGGCGCCTTTGGCGTGATCGGTGGCAATCTGTACCTGCCTGGTCAGGGCAAACATGTCCGGCGCCAACCTCGCCGTCAGATACACCTGCGGATCGATCTTGCGATCAGCCGCATTTTGCTCGGCAATGTTCAGCACATTGGCTAGTGCCTTCAGCCTCGCCAAAAATACCGGCACGGATGCTTCATACATTGATATGGTCACAAGAAATCTCCACGCGGCCCGACTGCCGAGGGCGAGAGGTAGCGCCTTCGCAGGCGATTGTTCAAGCGTCACCACGTCGCCGCAATCGATATGATAGGATTTTTCATCGAGTGG
The DNA here is from genome assembly GCF_040320195.1 of Mesorhizobium sp. M0768. Lineage (NCBI taxonomy): Bacteria > Pseudomonadati > Pseudomonadota > Alphaproteobacteria > Hyphomicrobiales > Phyllobacteriaceae > Mesorhizobium > Mesorhizobium sp. M0768. The sequence continues at coordinate 56,573 of NZ_JAMYPD010000022.1, forward strand.
AGGTTCCCGATGAGACGCGCCCTTTTTGCAGCGACCGCTTTTGTGTCTCTTGCCATTGCCGGCCAATCGGCGCTCGCCGCAGACGCGCCTTATATCGACGACAGGTCGAATGCCGAAGCGGTCATCCGGTCACTTTATAGTGCCATCAGCCGGCACGAATTCGCGCGCGCCTGGGATTATTTCGGCGACACCAAGCCGGCCAAGGATTTCAATTCCTTCGTCAAAGGCTATGACAGCACGGACACGGTCGAAGTCAAAACCGGTGGCGTATCCGAAGACGGGGCTGCCGGCAGCATCTACTATAGCGTTCCGGTCGCCATCCGGGCGACGGCCAAGGACGGCAGCGAAAATGTCTTTGCCGGCTGCTATACGCTGCGCCAGATCAACGCCTCGATCCAGGAACCGCCATTTCGCTCGATCTTCATCGATAAGGGTGCGCTGAAACCCTCAAAGGCCGATTTCGAGGATGCCGTGCCGGCAAGCTGCGGCGAAGGACGGCCGCCGACGAAGAAGGACGCAGCGCTTGAGCAAGCCAAAAAGGCGTTTGCCGCGACTTATGGCGACCAGTGTGACAAGGATCTTTTGGCGCAGGAGCCGGACATTTTCTCGATCCACTATAAGGGCAAGGATGCGTCTGCCAGTGATCCCGAAAGCGAAACCCGGCTTTTCCATTTCGCCTGCTCGGCCGCGGCCTACAACGAAAACTCGATCTATTACATGAGCGACGACGTGCTTGGCGTGAGACAATTGCAGTTCGCCGAACCTGAGATGGACATCCGCTACGAGAACAATGACAGCGACGGCAAATTGCTGGGCATGACCATAGTTGGCTTCCAGACCTCCGGCTGGGCAACTAATTCCGATTACGACGAAGAGACCAAGACGATCACCAGCTTCAACAAATGGCGTGGCATCGGCGATGCCTCTTCATCAGGGACCTATCTGTTTCGCAACGGCGATTTTTCCCTGGTCCAGTACGATGTCGACGCGTCTTATGACGGCGAGGAAAATCCGCAGACGGTCGTCGACTACAATACCGCGCCTTAGGGAGCCTTCGACAACATCCAATTGAGCGTGCCGCGCCAGTCGGTCATGCGGATAGGGGTGCCATGCGTGCCGGTCTCGAAGCGGACGAAGCGGGTCGGATAGGCTTTCGATTTGGCCAGAATCGATCGGAAGAAGGCTTCCTGTTTCTCGATTGGAAACACCGGGTCCTTGCTGCCCTGGCCGAAGAAGACCGGCACACGACGCTTGAAGGCGGGGCTTGAGAAGAAACTCTCGTCCCATAGCGAGCCGAGCAGCAGCAGCCCGTCGATGCGCCCGCCGGTGTCATGGCGGGCGGCCAGCTTCCAGCATATTGAGCCGCCCATCGAGCCGCAGGCGACGAAGATTTTTGCGCTCGGCGATTGTTCGGCATAGTGGTTGATCAGCGCGGCGATCTGGGTGGCACCGGTGTCGCCGAAATCGGAAAAATCCGGCGACAGATAGAGGCCGCCATTGCCGGCCATCAGGTTCTTGATGCGGTTGAAATTGCCGCCGAAGGTGAAGTCGTCGCTGCCCTGCTTACGGCTGCCGCCCTGCCCGTGCAGATAAAGCACGATGATGCTGGCGCCCCCGGTCTTGCCGACGGCAATGTGGCGGACATCGCCTGCATCGGTCGGCAGCAAGAGATCCTGCTGCACCTTACGCACGCCGGTGTCGGTGTATTGCGCGTGTACACGACGCTCAGGCACTTCGTCACGAGCGTTGATGTCGCGCAGCTCACGATAATCGACAACCGTATAGGCGCCGTTGCTCTCGGACGAGAGCGTGCCCGGGTAGGCGAACAGATCGTCCTTGAAGGGTTTGAGTTCGAGAGCGTTGGCGTAGGCGGCACAAGAGAGCGACAAAAGAATCGCCATCAGCAGGGCCGGGAGGCCGGAGGAAGGCAAGCGGAACCGGAAGCAGGAACGAAAGGCCATCCCTCAGCCATGCGTTTTTCGGCTTCGGTTTGTCAATCCTGCAGCACGCCGCCGGCGCCTTCCAGCGCCTCGCGCGTGTCGACGTCGACGGCTGCCCCTTCGCCGATCTCGACATCGATGACATCGAGCCCTTCGGCCTCGACCAGATGGCGGGCGCCCGTATCGCCTTCGAGGTGAGCGATCGCGGCAAACAGCGAACGCGGCAGCAGCACCGGATTGCCGCGCCGCCCGTCGTGCGAGGCCCGCACCACCGATCGGCCTTCGGACCTGCGGAACGCCTCAATCAGCCTGTCGAGGTCGGCCGAAGCGACGCCAGGCATATCGCCGAGGACAATCATGGCGCCGGCGGCGTCGCCGGAAATCTTGGCGATGCCGGCCTTCAGCGACGAAGACAGACCCTCGCCGAAATCCGGATTGTCGGCGAAGGTCACATCGAGGCCAGACAGTGCATCGCGCACGCGCTCGCGCTGGTGGCCAGTGACGACGATGGTGGCCGCGGCTTTCGAACCGACCGCGCGTTCGGCAGTGCGACGGACCAGCGGCTTGCAGTCGAAGAGCGCCAAGAGCTTGTTCGGCCCGCCCATGCGGCTGGAGCGGCCGGCGGCCAGAAGCACGATCTCGACCTTTGGTTCGGCTTTGGCCGGCAATGGCTCGCGCGGCTGCGGCCGCGTCGGAATTTCCATCAACAGCCCGCCGACACCCATGCCGGCAATATCCCTGGCGGTCACGTCGAGACCGGCGATCAGCCGGTCAAGCACCCAGTCGAAGCCGTTCTCCTTGGGACTGCGGGCGCAGCCCGGCGCACCGATGATGCGCTTGCCGCCTAGAGTGCCTAGCACCAGCAGATTGCCGGGATCGACCGGCATGCCGGCGCGGATGACAGTGCCGCCTGCCTTTTCGATGGCAGCGGGAACGACGTCGCCGAAATCGGCCATCGCCGAGGCGCCAAAGATAACCACCATATCGTTGTCGCGGATCAGCGAGGCCGCAGCCTCGGCGACGGGGATAATTTCATGCGAGGTTCGACGCTCCGCCGTCAGCCTGCCGCCCGAACGCGCCAGGCGCGCTTCGGTGACGCGCAGCGTCTTGTCGAGCACGCTGGGTTTGATGCCGGGCAGCACCGTCTGGATGACACCGACGCGCACCGGGTGATAGGCGTTGACCGCAAATATGTCGCCGCCGGCGCAGATCCTTGCCACGGCATCGACCAAAGCGGAGGCGACGGCAAATGGGATGATCTTCACCGTTGCTACCATCTGACCTTTTTCGACCGGCGCATGCTGCGCGAGCGTGGCGATGGTGATCGTCGGATCGACGGCGTTGATGGCGTTGATCATCGCCGCGTCGACGGTGAACATGCCGGCAGCCTGCGCGTGGAGGTTGACCCTACCTGTCGCGGCGGGCTTCGCCTCGATGTTGCGATGGATCATGGATGCGGCGATCTTTTCGGCGGCGACGTCCTCGCTGAGATCATCGGGCGCCAACACCGCCGCTACGACCTCGGAAATGCCAGCGGCCTTCAACAGGGACAAATCCCCGGCGCTTAGCCTGTGCGCCTTGCGGAAGCGGCGCTCTCCGACCTTGGTGGCGTGCGCAAGCACTGCCCCTTCGGCCGTATCGATCGCAACGGGACCAAATTTCACGCGACCGCGCCTTTGGATTCGAGGCCGCGGGAGCGAAAGGCGTGGATCGCTTGCGCCAACACCGCGACGGCGATCTCGGCCGGGCTGGCAGCCCCAATGTCGAGGCCGATCGGGGCATGAATGCGGGCGATCTGGTCGGCGGTCGCTCCCGAAGCCAGCAGGCGTTCCACACGTTTGGCGTGGGTCTTGCGGCTGCCGAGCGCGCCGACATAGAAGCAGCCGGCGTCGAGCGCCGCCTTCAGCGCGAAATCGTCGATCTTCGGATCGTGGGTGAGAGCGGCCAGCGCCGTATAGCTATCGAGCGGCTGACGCGTCAGCACATCCTCTGGCCATTCGGCATGCAGCGCGATATCGGGAAAACGATCGGGCGTGGCAAAGGCCGTTCGCGGATCGATGATCTCGACAGGATAGCCGGCGATCCTGGCCATCGGTGCCAGCGCCTGGCTGATGTGGACGGCGCCGATGACCACCAGGCGAGGCTGCGGCAGATGTGCGTTGAGGAAGAAGGTCCGTCCCTCAGCTTCGACCGAACCGGAATTGCCCGTGCGAAATGCCTTGGCGACGGCCGCCCCGAGTTCGCCGGCTACCCGGTCGCCCTCGCGCACGACACGGTCGCGGCCGTCGCCGAGATCGGTGACCAGGATTGCCGCGCGGCGGGCGCGGCGTTCGGCGTTGAGTGTCTTCAGCGCATAGGGATCCATTCGAGATCAACCCAATCTTTCTACATAGACCTTGATGCGGCCGCCGCATGACAGGCCGACTTGCCAGGCGGTCTCGTCTGCGACGCCGAATTCGAGCATTTTGGCCTTGCCGCTATCGATAACATCGACCGCCTCGGCGACCACGGCGCCTTCGACGCAGCCGCCCGAGACGGAGCCGTGGAAATTGCCTTCGGCGTCGATGACCAGGTGGCTGCCGACCGGGCGCGGCGCCGAGCCCCAGGTCTCGACCACGGTGGCAATGGCGACATCCTTGCCGTCCTTCATCCAGCCCTCCGCGATGATCAGCGGGTCGCGGGCCTCATCGAGATAGATACTGCGTTCCATGATTTTCTCCCTGGCAGACATGTGGTTATGCGACGCGCTTCACGCCAGCCTCGATCCACGGGCGCGTGTCGACCGAACGCATAAAAAACAGCACGGTTGCCAGCGACCGGTCCGCCACATAGTCCGCACCGGTCAACAGATCGAGCGTCTCGTCGATCGTCCGCGGCGCCGGACGCGGTTTTCAACTCGGTCATCCTGTCTTCGCGGACGCGGCCATCTGAAAGCCTCTACAGAGCGTGGTAGCCGCGGTTGTGATAGATCAGCGGCCGCAAATTATCGCCGATGCGCAAACCTGTAACCTTGCCAAAAAGCACACGGTGGGTGGCCAGATCCTTGGAGTCGATCAGTTCGCAGTCGAAGACTGCGAGCGCGCCCTTCAGCGTCGGCGCACCGGTCGAGATCACATCCCATTCGGCCAACGCGAAACGCTCCTCGACCGGCAGGCCGGTAATGCCGGAAAAGGCGATCGACAGCGGCTCCTGATCCGAAGCCAGCGTGTTCAGGGCAAATTTGCCGTTTTCCACGAACGGCTCGTTCTTGGGATTTTCACGATTGAGGCAAACCAGGATGGTTGGCGGCGTGTCCGACACCGAGCAGGCCGCGATCACCGTCGCGCCGCGCCTGCCGGCAGGGCCATCGGTGGTGACCACATGCACATGGCCAGCAAAATGGGCCATCGCGTCGCGGTAGGCCTGCGGCCCGATGTCATTCTTCTTCAGCACCGATGATTTTCCACTAGTCAGAACCAACCGTTATATATGGGGGGATATTGCAGGCCACAAGCGAAGTGCTTGACCTATATCCCGAATTCGCGTGTTGCGCCAAAGCTGGCCAGCCTTTAGGTCTTGACGGCATTGGCGCCGGCAGAACACGCGATCGGCGCGGAGGAATTCTTCGCTCGCATGCGACGTTGGACAACCACAATAGCGGTGCTGGCCTGGCTCTCGGTCGCCGGTAGTGCGAGCGCCGAGACGCTGCGGGTCGGCGTCGCGGCACCTTTGTCGGGGCCGTCGGCGATCCTCGGCAAACAGATCGAGGCCGGCGCGACAATGGCGGCTGAAGCAAACGATGCCGAAATCAAGACGATCGATGACGCCTGCACGGCCGACGGTGGCGCCGCCGCCGCGCGGGAATTCACCGCGGCCAAGGTCAACGTCGTCGTCGGGTTTTTGTGCACCGACGCAATCGAGGCGGCTCTGCCGATCCTCAAGGATGCCGGCATACCGGTGATCACAGTCGGCGTTCGCACGGAAAGCCTGACCGACCGGCGCGCCAAGACCGGATGGCCGATCTATCGTCTCGGGCCGCGCGGCGACGACGAGCGCAATGCCGTCGCTGCCATCCTCACCCGCCTATGGCAGACCGAGCTGTTCGCCATCGTCGACGACGGTACGATCTATGGCCGCGAAATGGCCGAGACATTTCGGGCAGCCGCCGAGCAAGCGGCGCTGAAGCCGGTTTTCGTCGACACGTTCCGGCCGCAGCTCGACAACCAGATCGGCCTGATCGGCCGACTTAGGAAAGCCGGCGCAACGCATGTCTTTGCCGGCGGCGACGGCGATGATGTCGCCATTATGGGCCGGGATGCTGGCCAGCTACATACCGGCATGGTGTTTGCCGGCGGCGAAGCGTTGCGCGCGCCGCTCGGCGACGTGCCTTATGCCGACGGCACGCTGATGATCGCGCCGCCCGAATGGGTCGATGTCGCCGACCCCAAGGTGCTGCAGAGCTTTGCCGGACAAAACATCGTGCCGGAAGGTTACACGCTGCCCGCCTATGCCGCGGTCGAGATCGCCAAGTCGGCTTCAGCATTGACGCAAAGCTCCGGCGAGAGGCTGGCCAACGTGCTGACCGCGCATGACTTCACCACGGCGATCGGACCGATCCGCTTTGACGAAAAAGGTGACCTGACGCAAAATCCTTATCGAGCCTTCCGTTTCGACGGCGGCCGTTTCGTGCCGGCGGAGAGCCAATGATGTCCAGCACAGGGATGTTCCATACGGGTCCGCGCAATCTCATCACCGACGTCGCCGGCCTGCGTGTCGGCAATGCGGCGAATGCCAAGCTGAAATCCGGTGTGACCACCGTCATCTGCGACGAACCGGCCGTGGCCGGCGTGCAAATCCTGGGCGGTGCGCCGGGCACCCGCGAAACCGACCTGCTCGAGCCGCACAATTCGATCCACGCCATCCATGCCGTGGTGCTTTCGGGCGGGTCTGCTTTTGGCCTCGACGCCGCGTCGGGGGTGCAGGCGGCACTGCGTGAAAGGGGCATCGGCGTCGAGGTCGGCGGCTTTCGCGTGCCGATCGTGCCGGCGGCGATCCTGTTCGACCTGCGCAATGGCGGCGACAAGGATTGGGGCCGGTATCCGCCTTACCGTGACCTTGGCTACGAAGCCGCGCAAGCCGCTGCGATAGACTTTGCGCTCGGCACTGCCGGCGCAGGTAGCGGGGCTTTGAGTTCCGGCCTGAAGGGCGGGCTCGGCTCGGCCTCGACAGTGCTGGACAGCGGCGTCACCATCGGCGCGCTCGCCGCCGTCAACCCGACCGGCTCGGTGACGGTCGCAGGGACCCGCCATTTCTGGGCGGCGCCGTTCGAGATCGGCGACGAGTTCGGCGGGTTAGGCTATCCCCACCCGATGCCTGACGATGCCAGAAAGGTCCTGCTGAAGTTCCGTGACAAGCATGCGGCAGAACAGGCGGAAACCGGCGCCAACACGACCATCGCCGTGATCGCCACCGATGCGGTACTCACGAAGGCCGCCGCCAAACGTCTGGCGATATCGGCGCATGACGGCTTTGTCCGTGCCATTTGGCCGACACACACGCCCGCAGACGGCGATCTGGTCTTCGCGCTGGCAACGGGCAAGAGCGGCATTGAGCTCGCACCCAACGATGCCGTCGATCTCTACGCCGCGGCCGGCGCCACGATGGCACGCGCCATCAGCCGCGGCGTCTTTGCCGCGACCCCGGCCGAGGGCGATCTGTTCCCGGTCTGGTCGTCGCGCTGAACGCGCGCTCATTCGGGTGAGCCGTAGTCAGACTGGATTATGATCAGGTGGGTTCGGATTTTTCTTCCTCGAACGTGACCGCAACATCCGAGTTTGCCGACAGCCGCACCTTCTGGCCCTCGACCTCGGCGACAAGGCTGAGAGGAATGAAGTGGTGATGGCCCCTGTGAGCGCCCTCGCCGCTGTCGCGCTTGGTCAGCTTTATGCGATCTCCGTCAACCTTGTCGACGGTACCGACATGGACGCCGTCGGCGCCGATCACTTCCATACGTTCGCCAATCTTGGCTGCATCAATCATTGGGGGTCTCCCTTAGAGCGCCGCGCGTCCCTTTGAACGCGCAAAGGACGCTCTAAACATTTTGAATCAATGCACCGTGCCTTCCGAAAATCGATCCTGATTTTCGGAAGGCACGATGCGGTGAAGTTGCCGACAATAACAAACGACGGCCGGATTGGATGCATCGACTTTGTGTTTCAGTCAGCACGATCTTTTGACGGCATCGTGATAGGAATTTGAGGGCGTCGACCGCCGGAATGGAAAGCCCCATGCGAAATCTTGCCCTGTTTGCAGTCTGCCTGCTTGCCCCGCTTGCGACTTTGGCCGCCGCCTTCGCAGGCGATGTCGCCGAGCTTGAGATCCTCGGCTTCAGCAGTGACGGCGGGGTCTTTGCCTTCGAGGAATACGGCGTCCAGGACGGATCGGGATTTCCCTATGCGACACGCTATTATATCGACACGGCCGACGACAGTTTCCTGAAGGGTTCGCCGATACGTGTCCGGCTCGACGACGAGAATGCCACGGTGGCCGCAGCGCGGCTGCGGGCCCGGCAAAGGGGCGAAGCGATCGTCAGTCAGGCGGAACTCACGGCAAATCGCGGCATCACCGCCGGCTTCAACCCGGTGACCGAGCTTTCTGCCGATCCCTTCCGCATGGTGGTCAATCCGCGCCCGATCTTCTCGCCGGTCGACGATCCGCTCGAGTTCCGGCTCGACCAGATCGGCATGAATGACACCGAACGCTGCCAGAGCCAGGGCGAGATCAATGGCTTTCGCCTGCTGCGCATCGAGGCGAAGGATGGCGGCCAGACGAGGATCATTCACGAGGACAAATCGATCCCGCAAAGCAGAGGCTGTCCGAATGGCTACCAGATCGGCGCGGTTCAGACATTTTCGCTGGATAGCCTCAGCGCCTATGCCGTGCTGATCGCGGTGCGCCAATACGGCTTCGAAGGGCCGGACTATCGCTGGATCGCGGTAACCGGTCGCCTGTGACGTTCCCCGCCATGCGCTATCGCGCTCTGCGCCGTCTCCGCCGTGCTCTGCCGTCGCTGCGCACCGCATTTGCCGGTGCCTTGCTGTGGGCGGCAGCGATGGGCGCCAGCGCGCTGCTCAATCTGCTGCAGTACGATTGGGAGACCCCGGCAAAGGTCCGCTTCGTCTCGCTGCTTTATGCTGCCGGCGGCGCGCTGGCCTTCCCGGTTGGGCTGTTTCTGGCGCGGCTCGTCTCGCTCGGACGCCACTGGGAAATCGCCCTCGCCGCCGCCTTCGTCTGCCTTCTCGCCGCGACAATTACCTTCACCGGCGGCCTCTTTGGGCTGCAATACCGCTCCTACTATGTCCAATGGCATGCACCCGCGCTCACCATCACCTGGGTTTTCCAGTTCGTGTTCACGATGTTGACGGCGCTTTACCAGTTCGTCGTCCTCGGCATCCGGCTGTATTTTCCGCTCGGTTTCGTTGCACTCGCTGTCGCCAGTGTCTGGTTTGCGCGCCAGCAACGTTGAGCATTTTGCCTGCCTCTGTTAGGACGCGGGCAAATGCTCTCACAAGTCAGGACCGACTGATGATCCCTCGCTACTCCCGGCCGGAAATGGTGGCCATCTGGTCACCCGAAACCCGGTTCCGTATCTGGTTCGAGATCGAGGCCTACGCCTGCGACGCATTGGCCGAGCTCGGCGTCATCCCGAAGGAGGCCGCCAAGACCATCTGGGAGAAAGGCGGAGCGGCGAAGTTCGACGTCGACGCCATCGACGAGATCGAGCGCGTCACCAAGCATGACGTCATCGCCTTTCTCACCCATCTTGCTGAATTCGTCGGGCCGGATGCCCGCTTCATCCACCAGGGCATGACATCCTCCGACGTTCTCGACACCTGTTTTGCCGTGCAGCTCACCCGCGCCAGCGACATCCTGCTGGCCGACATTGACGGGCTGCTTGCGGCGCTCAAGCGCCGCGCCTTCGAGCACAAGGACACCATCACCATCGGCCGCAGCCACGGCATCCATGCCGAGCCGACCACCTTCGGCGTCAAGCTGGCGCAGGCCTATGCCGAATTCTCGCGTTGCCGCGAGCGGCTGGTGCACGCACGCGAGGACATCGCCACCTGCGCCATCTCGGGTGCGGTCGGCACCTTCGCCAATATCGACCCCTACGTCGAAGAATACGTGGCCAAGAAACTCGGACTGAAGCCCGAGCCGGTGTCGACGCAGGTGATTCCGCGCGACCGCCATGCGATGTTCTTCGCCACGCTCGGCGTCATCGCCTCGTCGATCGAGCGGCTGGCGATCGAGGTGCGCCATCTGCAGCGCACCGAGGTACTCGAAGCAGAAGAGTACTTTTCACCCGGCCAGAAGGGCTCGTCGGCGATGCCGCACAAGCGCAACCCGGTGCTGACCGAGAACCTCACCGGCCTTGCCCGCATGGTGCGCTCCTTCGCATTGCCGGCAATGGAGAATGTGGCGCTCTGGCACGAACGCGACATCTCGCATTCCTCGGTCGAGCGCATGATCGGGCCCGACGCGACGGTGACGCTCGATTTCGCGCTCTCACGCCTGACCAGCGTTGTCGACAAACTGCTCGTCTACCCCGACAACATGCTGAAGAACATGAACAAATTCCGTGGCCTTGTGCATTCGCAGCGCGTGCTGCTGGCGCTGACGCAAGCCGGTGTTTCGCGCGAGGACGCCTACCGGCTGGTGCAGCGCAACGCCATGAAGGTGTGGGAGCAAGGCGCTGATTTTCTTGAGGAACTTTTGGCCGACAAGGACGTTGTCGCAGCCTTGCCCGAGGCCGAGATCCGCGAGAAATTCGACTTGGGCTATCATACCAAGCACGTCGATACGATCTTTAGCCGAGTGTTTGGAGAAGCCTGATGATTTCGTCGGCCGGAGATTTCGATTTCCTCGCCCTGCCCGGGCGCGGCAATTCCGGGCCGGATCATTGGATGTCGCATTGGTGCCGGGTGTTCCCCAATTCGAGCCGCGTGCTGCAGGCCGAGTGGGACCGGCCAAAGCCTGAAGACTGGATCGACCAGGTGGATGCCGCGGTGGCCGCCGCACCGCGCCGCGTCGTGCTGCTTGCGCATTCGCTGGCGGTGGCGACGGCGGTGAAGTGGGCTGCCGGCGCCAGTCAAAGCCAACTCGACAAGGTCGCGGCGGCATTCCTGGTTGCCGCGACCAATGTCGAGGATACCGATCCCTCATTCGACGCGGTGCGCCCGTTCGCGCCGATGCCGCTGAAGCGCCTGCCCTTCCCGACATTGGTGGTGGCGAGCCGCAGCGACCCACGCGTCACCTTCGACAAGGCGACCGCTTTTGCCGCAGCCTGGGGCGCGGATATCGCCGATGCCGGCGATCTCGGCCATATGGGAAACGAGGCGCGCCTGGGCGTATGGCCAGCGGGCCTGCTCATGCTTGGCCGCTTGCTCGAAAAAGCGAACCTCTAACCTACGCCTTACCGGGAACCGTCCTTATTACCGTGCCCCACGGATCCTCGCGGGTGGTCTCGCTTGCGGCATTGTCCGAGCGCATCTCGACCCAGGCCAAGCCGGAGCGGGCGGGATCGCGGCGACCGGCGCCGGCGCTCTGCCACGCATTTGCGCCAATGTGGTGATGATAGCCGCCGGACGACAGGAACACCGCCGCGCCACCGTACTTTGCCACTGTGTCGAAACCGAACTCCTGATGCCACCATGCTTCGGCTTCTTCCGGGCTGCCGACCCGCAAATGGACGTGGCCGATAATGCTGTTTTCCGGCGTGCCCTGCCAGCCGGCGTCACCGGCCGGCACTTCGGCAATGACCGACGGAATGTTCAGCCGCTCCGTCGCCATCGCGATCTTGTCGCCATTCCATTTCCAATCCTGGGGGCGGCGGTCGGCATAGATCTCGATGCCGTTGCCTTCCGGATCGGTCAGATAAAGAGCCTCGCTGACCAGATGGTCGGATGCGCCCTCGATGCCGATCTTACCGGCGATGGCGTGATTGATCCAGCGGCCGAGATCGGCCCGGCTGGGTAGCAGGAAGGCGGTGTGGAAAAGACCGGCGCTGCGCGGGTCATCGGGTTTCGCAGCCGGATCCGCTTCGATGTCGAGCAAAGGGCGATTGACTGCGCCGAGCGTAATCGTGCCGCCGGAGCGGGTCAGTTCCTGCAAACCGACGACTTTGCGATAGTAGGCAGCGAGATTTTCTGCATCGCGCGCCCGCAAGCCGACACGGGCAACGCTGACCGGGGTCGTCGCGGCAAAAGGCAGTTCGCTCATCAAAGTGCTCCGTTCAGCCGGCGCTCGACAAGCTTCCAACGAAGGAACCCGGCGCCATCAATCATTCTACGCCGTGTCCGTGCCAAAATCTCGGAACAGCCATTCTTTCTCAGCGACAGATCGTCGATCGCGATCGTTCACACAAGAGCGCAAGAAGCGAACATGGTGTTCACAATAGCGAGCAGAACCGGGCTGATGAGAGGCCGTTTGCGTGTCGCTGTTGAGTTCATACCCGGTTGCACCCGACAGCGCCTCTCGCTACATGCGCGCCATGAAAGTCAGGGAAGCAGATATTCTCATCGTGCCGGGCTACACCAATTCCGGCCCCGATCATTGGCAGAGCCGCTGGCAGTCGAAACTATCGACAGCGCGCCGCGTCGAACAGGCGGAATGGTCGAAGCCGGTGCGCGAGGATTGGACGGCCGGTGTCGCCAAGGCGGTTAACGAGGCCGAGCGGCCGGTCGTCATCGTCGCCCATTCGCTTGGCGTCGCGGCGGTCATTCAAGCATTGCCTCGGTTCGAGAGGCCGGTCGCCGGCGCTTTCTTCGTGGCGCCGCCCGATGTCGCCAATCCAGAGATAAAGCCGAGGCACCTGATGACCTTCGGCCCCTATCCGCGCGACCCGCTGCCGTTTCCGTCGGTGGTGATCGCCAGCCGCAACGACCCGTTCTGCGCCTTCGGCGTCGCCGAGGACATTGCCGGGGCGTGGGGCTCGCTGTTCATCGACGCCGGGGATGCCGGTCATCTCAACGCGGATTCCGGCTTCGGCCCCTGGCCTGAAGGCTCGATGACGTTCGCGAAATTCCTGACGGATCTCTAGAGCGGTTCACCGTTTCACGGAAACGGCGAACCGCACTATCTCTTTGTTTTGACGCAATTCCGGACGGAAAACCGTTTCACACTTTTCCTGGAATTGCTCTAGGAAGCGATCGAATCCCTGACGCTGCTCAGCAGGGTCTTTGCCCCAAGCGAAATCAGCGAATGCTCGGAACCCATCGCCAGCAGCCGGTAACCCATCGACACCACGCGACCGGCGATGGCCGGTTCCATCACATAGATCGCCGCATGCTTGCCGGCTTTGCGGGTGCGCTCGGCGATCGAGGCGACGGTCCCCATCATGCTCTCCAGCGTCGAACTGACGGTGGTGCCCTTCGACCAGGCGATCGAGAAATCCGACGGGCCAAGGAAGATACCGTCGATGCCCGGCGTGTCGAGGATGCCGTCGAGTGCATCAAGCGCGGCCCGCGTTTCGACCATGGCGAACGCCATGGTGCGCTGGTTGCTGTCGCGCAGCCAGTCGGCATAGTCGCCCTTGCCATGGCGCGGAAAAGCATAGGTCGGGCCCCAGGAGCGCTCGCCGAGTGGCGGGTATTTCATCGCGGCAGCAAACAGCTTTGCGTCCGCCACCGAATTCACCATCGGGGCGATCACCGCTTCGGCGCCGAAGTCGAGCGCGCGGCTGGCCATGTCGAAGCGGCCGACCGGGATGCGCACCAAAGCCGGCTTGTTGGCGGCCAGCACCGGCACAAGCCCGCGCAGCACGCTGTCCTCGTGATGGCCCCCATGCTGCATGTCGAGCGTAACCGCGTCGAACCCTTGCCTGGCCAGTATCTCGACCGTCAAGGCATCCGGCACGCCGGACCATGCGGTGAACAGCGTCTCGTCGACCGCAAGGCGTGACTTCAGGGACATTGGCGATTTCCTCTTTGCTTGCAGCAATTCAGCCGGAAATGACCGCAAAGGCAAAGAAAAACCGCGCGGTTAGGCCGGGCGGTCGATTGGTCCAGCATTCGATCGGTACCGGCTGAAAAATCAGGTGTTCTTGATCTGCTCGATCGCCTGCGCCATCAATTCATCCATGGTGCGGCGGATCTGATGGTCCGACTGGTCGATGCCCGCCGCATCGAAATCCTTGCGTATCTTGCGGAAAACGTCGTGATCGCCGGCTTCCTCGATGTCGCTGACGACCACTTCCCTGGCATAAGCGTCGGCATCGGTGCCGGATTTGCCGAGCTTTTCGGCAGCCCACAGGCCGAGCGCTCTATTGCGGCGTGCCGCAGCCTTGAACCGAAGTTCCTCGTCGAATGCGAATTTGCGCTCAAAGCCCTCTTCGCGGTCTTTCATGCTGCTCATGGCATCCCTCCGTGAAATCCGATTCGTTGTGCCAATATGTGTTGCCGGAGCACAAACCAAAAGGGCGCAGGCCGGTCAATATGCTACATTGCTTGCTGCGCTGCGGCATTTCGGTGCCCGAAAGCGGTTGATTGAAAGGATTTGCCGATTGAGCAAACAGTGCGATTGGGATAGACACCGGCATTGAACCCCACCGTCGCCATCTTATTTTAGGCAGACGGACAGGAACTGGTCGCTTGCCGCCTGCCCGCAAATCCAGAGAAAAATCAGATGAAAAATCGCCGCCGCATTTATGAAGGCAAGGCCAAGATCCTTTATGAGGGACCGGAGCCTGGCACGCTGATCCAGTTCTTCAAGGACGACGCTACCGCTTTCAACAAGAAGAAGCATGAAATCGTCGATGGCAAAGGCGTGCTCAACAACCGCATTTCCGAGCACATCTTCAACCACCTCAACCGGATGGGCATTCCGACGCACTTCATCCGCCGGCTCAACATGCGCGAGCAGTTGATCAAGGAAGTCGAGATCATCCCGCTCGAAGTGGTGGTGCGCAACGTCGCCGCCGGCTCGCTGGCCAAGCGCCTGGGCATCGAGGAAGGCACCGTGCTGCCGCGCTCGATCATCGAATTCTATTACAAGGCCGATGCACTCGACGATCCGATGGTATCGGAAGAGCACATCACCGCCTTCGGCTGGGCGAGCCCACAGGAGATCGACGATGTCATGGCGCTGGCCATTCGCGTCAACGACTTCCTTTCCGGCCTGTTCATGGGCGTCGGCATCCAGTTGGTCGATTTCAAGATCGAATGCGGCCGCCTGTTCGAAGGCGACATGATGCGCATCGTCGTCGCCGACGAGATTTCGCCGGATTCCTGCCGGCTGTGGGACGTGGCGACACAGGATAAGCTCGACAAGGACCGCTTCCGCCGCGACATGGGCGGGCTGGTCGAAGCTTATCAGGAAGTTGCCCGCCGACTCGGCATCATGAACGAGAACGAGCCGCCGCGCCCAGCCGGGCCGGTGCTCGTCGCATCGACCGACGGTGTCAAAGGCAAGCCGCACTGATGGCTTGCCCGCTCAACAGATGAACAGGAACATGTCCAGCGTGATCAAGGCCCGCATTACCGTAACCCTCAAGAACGGCGTGCTAGACCCACAAGGCAAGGCAATCGAGCATGCGCTGTCCGCAATGGGTTTCGGCGGCATCGGCCAGGTGCGGCAAGGCAAAGTTTTTGATATCGAACTTGCCGAGAGCGACAAGGCCAAGGCCGAAGCGGATCTGAAAGCCATGTGCGACAAGCTTCTGGCGAATACGGTGATTGAGAATTACGCGGTGGAGATCGCCTGAGGTGAAATCAGCCGTCGTCCTGCTCCCCGGCCTCAATCGCGACCGCGACATGATCGCGGCGCTGACCAAGATTTCCGGCACGCCGCCGGTCACCGTCTGGCAGACCGACACCGACATTCCCGATGTCGACCTGATCGCCATTCCCGGCGGCTTTTCGTTTGGCGATTATCTGCGCTGCGGCGCCATTGCCGCGCGCATGCCGGTGATGCGGGCTGTCGCCGAAAAGGCGGCCAAGGGCGTCATGGTCATCGGCGTCTGCAACGGCTTCCAGATCCTGGTCGAGGCAGGCCTGCTGCCGGGCGCATTGATGCGAAACACCTCGCTGAAATTCGTCTGCCGGCAAGTCAAGCTGCAGATTGCTAATGCCAACACGATGTTTACCCGCCGCTATCAGCCGGGCCAGGTCATCCGCGCGCCGGTGGCCCATCATGACGGCAATTATTTCGCCGATGCCGAAACGCTGGCCCGCCTCGAAGGGGAAGGCCAGGTGGTATTCCGCTATGCCGAAGGCACAAATCCCAATGGCTCGATCAACGACATTGCCGGCATCGTCAACGGCCGCGGCAATGTGCTCGGCCTGATGCCGCATCCCGAGAACCTGATCGAAGCGGCGCATGGCGGCAGCGACGGCCGGGCGCTGTTCGAAAGCGCACTGGGCATCGCCGCTTGATACCTTCAATTTTCCTCCTGGAGCCACGGTCATGAAACTCTATTCGCGGCCGTTGTCGCCCTATTCGTCGATCGTGCGGGCGTTGGCCTACATCAAGAACGTGCCGCTCAAGCTCATTGCACCGCCGCCGGGGTTTCCCATCCCGGAGGCGTTTCGTGCCATCTCGCCGTTGAACCGGATTCCGGTGCTGATCACCGGCTCCGGTGAAACGATCTTCGAATCGGTGGTCATCGCCGAATATCTGGAGGAGCGCTTTCCCGAGCCGGCGCTGCTGCCAAGGGACTCGAAGGACCGGGCGCTGGTGCGCATGTTCGCCCGCATCACCGACCTCGACGTGCTCGCCCCGACGATGAAGCTGTTCGAACTCTATTTCGTGCCGCAGCGCAACGAGGCGGAGATCAAGGCACAGTTCGCCCAATTGCATCACGGGCTTGCGGCAATCGAGGCCCGCATGGCGCATGGCCCGTTCGCGCTCGGCGACGACATCTCCTTCGCCGATGCCTGGCTGACGCCGACCCGCTTCGTCTTCAACAATTTCAGGGCGACGATCGGCCGCCCCGATTTGCTTGACGCCTATCCGAAATTCGATGCCTACGAGCAGATTGCCTTGCAGCATCCGGCGCTGTCGCGCGTCTGGGGTGAGATGACAGACGGTCTGAAGGTGTTTCTGTCCGAACTCGAGATGGGCGCCGCTTGACCATGCGATCGACACTCGCCCGCCTCGCCCTCGCCGCTTCCGCTGGTCTTGTACTCGCCTCCTGCCAGTCAGGCCCGAAGAGCGCGCCGGCGCCGGCGGGCAAGAGCGCGTCACTGCTTGCCATGGAGCAGGTGGCAATAGCTGCCCACAAATGCTGGATCGCCAGCAAGGACCCTGCCTTCAAATCGTACCAGATGGCCAACGAGCTGAATTCGTTCAGCGGCACGCCGCGCTTCCTGCTGGTGCCGGCCAAACATTATGGTGGAAAGCCGTTGCTGGTCGTGCAGGCGCAAGGCAATTCGAGCCGCGTCGACGTGTTCGGCCCATTGATGGCGGAACCGCTCGGCGCCCGCATCGGCTCGGACATTGCCCGCTGGCAGGCGGGCAATCCGGCCTGCGGCGCTGCTGCCTAGCCCAATGGGTCGCGTGCTGCAGATCGCCGGTCTGGTCGTCGGCCTGGCCGGGCTCGTCCTGCAGCTCTGCATCACCGTCCCGGCATCAATGGAAGCCGGCCGCGGCTTTGCCGGCTCGCTGGTCTTCTATTTCAGCTTCTTCACCATCCTGACCAACATCGGCGCGGTGCTCGTCCATGCCTCGTTGCTGTCGTCGACGGGTTATGCATGGTTTCCGGCCTTTTCCGCGCCACGGATGCGGGCGGGCGTAGCCGTCGCCATAACGCTGGTCCTCATCGTTTATGCAACGGTCCTGGCGCAGCTTTGGCAGCCGCAAGGGCTGTTCCTGCTCTGCGATGTGCTCCTGCACTATGTGACGCCGGTGTTGTTCGTGCTGTGGTGGCTTGTGGCAGGCGCCGACGGCTCGACGCGGTGGCGCGACATCTCCTGGTGGATGATCTATCCGATCGCCTATCTGGCCTACGCGCTGCTGCGGGCGCCGATTGCCGGTGAAGTGCCCTACCCGTTCCTCGATCTCGCCAAGAACGGCGCGACCAGCGTCGCCGTCTCGGCTCTGGCCATCACCGGGCTCTTTCTGATGCTGTGCATTGTGGCGGTGCTTGTGGACCACGGTGTCACGCGGATCAGGGCGGCGGGCGTCCGCTAACGCGCGATAGCGCCCCGTCGAACTCCTCAGTCCCAGAACGGCCTCAGACCTTCACGATGGGCATCGCAGCGTGAAATGCCGATATCCTTGAGCTGGGCGTCGGTCATCTCGAGCAGGACCAGCCGACTGCGGCGGCGATCCAGCAGGCTGTCGATCCATCGGACGAATGACGTGACCACTTGCACGAGCCCGCGAACATAGGATCTCCGGCCCGACGAGCGGCTTCCGGTCAATTCAACTGCCGCGTAGCGGATTGTCTCTATTGTACCCATTTTCTTTCTGCCAAGATTGCAATTGTGCCTTTTCGTACGGCCCGCTCCATATGTATTGACTCTCATTTCGGTGCAATGTAAAAAATTGTCACCATGACAACTTGGCTTCCAGACCTGACCGCCCGCACCGGCCCGCTCTATCAGCGGCTTGCTGATTCCATCGAGACGGACATCGACCGCGGCCTGATCGGTGCAGGGGCAAAGCTGCCGCCGCAGCGCGATCTGGCATACGACATCGGCACGACCGTCGGCACGGTTGGCAGGGCCTATCAATTGCTGCGCGAGCGGGGACTGGTCAGCGGCGAGGTCGGCCGCGGAACCTATGTTCTCGCTCAACGGTCGGAGAGCGCAAAGGCGGATTTCCTGGGGCCGGTCGAACAAGGCACGCGCTATATGGATGCGCCCGGCGACAAGCTGCGCTTCGATAGCACCGCCGCACCGGATGTCGGCCAGGGTGCCATCGTCGCCGACGTGTTGACACGCACGGCGCAAGACCATCCGCATGAGATTTCAAGCTATACTCGTGATTTCCCGGACCGCTGGTTCGAAGCGGGCAGGCGCTGGCTGTCGCGCAATTCCTATCGCCCGGCGGCGGATGCCATCGTTCCCACGCTCGGCACCCACGCCGCGGTGATGGCAACCATTGCGGGGCTCACCGCCCCCGGCGACTATGTCGTCTTCGAGCACCTCACCTATTCGCAGATCTCGCGCAGTGCCGGCCTGATCGGTCGCCGGACCGCACTGGTGGCGACTGACGACGAGGGCATCGATCCCCAGGATTTCGAGCGCGTCTGCGCACAAAAGCACCCGAAGATGATGTTTTTGATGCCGACGGCCAAGAACCCGACGCTGACAACGCTGTCGGCATCGCGCCGCGAGGCAATCGCGCATGTCGCCCGTCAATATAACGTCGTCCTGATCGAGGACGATCTCTATGGCGGACTGACCGATGACCCAACGCCTTTAATGGCCGAATATGCTCCCGAACGGACCATCGTTGCCGGCGGCCTGTCGAAATCGGTTGCGGCGGGTGTTCGCGGCGGCTGGCTCGCTTGCCCGCCGGCCTATCGTCACCGCATCCGGGTTGCCCACAAGATGATGACGGGCGGCCTGCCCTTTCTGCTGGCGGAGGTGGGCAGCCGGCTGGTGCTGTCCGGTCAGGCCGCTGAGGTGCGCAAGCGCAGCATTGCCGAGATCGGTGCGCGCATCGCGATCGTGCGCGAGACACTCGACGGCTTCGATTTCAAGGCGCTGGATAACGTGCCGTTCGTCTGGCTCACTTTGCCCGACCCGTGGCTTTCCGGCACTTTCAAACAGGCCTGCCTCGAACATGGCGTGCTCATCGACGACGAGGATGAGTTCAAGGCAGGGCGTTCCGAACAGGCCTTTCACGGCGTGCGGTTTGGCATCTCGCAGCCGCGACAGCGGGACGATATCGCGCACGGCGTCGCGGTGATCCGGCGGCTTCTGGACGAGGGCCGCGCCGGCTACGACAGCTTTTCCTGAACCGGCTTGAAACCGGCGGGTCGAGTGGCGATCTTTCGCTACTTGCGGTCAGCTGTTGCTTTCCATCGTTTTAGTCATCCAACGGGGTGTATCGGCTGCAACGCTTGCGATAAGACGGGACTCGATCCCAAGGACACAATTGCCGATCATGACCATTTCCAATTCCGTGCCGATCACTCCTGAACTCATTGCCGCGCACGGGCTGAAGCCCGACGAGTACCAGCGCATCCTCGACCTGGTCGGGCGCGAACCGAGCTCTACCGAACTTGGTATTTTTTCCGCGATGTGGAACGAGCATTGTTCCTACAAATCCTCGAAGAAGTGGCTGCGCACGCTGCCGACCACCGGGCCGCAAGTCATCCAGGGCCCGGGCGAGAATGCCGGCGTGGTCGACATCGGCGACGGCGACTGCGTCGTCTTCAAGATGGAGAGCCATAACCACCCCTCCTATATCGAGCCATATCAGGGAGCGGCGACCGGCGTCGGCGGCATCCTGCGCGATGTCTTCACCATGGGCGCGCGGCCGATCGCGGCGATGAACGCGCTGCGTTTCGGCGCGCCGGACCATCCCAAAACCAGGCATCTCGTTGCCGGCGTCGTTTCCGGCGTCGGTGGTTATGGTAATTCCTTCGGCGTGCCGACGGTCGGCGGCGAGGTCAATTTCGACGCCCGCTACAACGGCAATATCCTGGTCAATGCGTTTGCCGCGGGGCTTGCCAAGACTGATGCAATCTTTCTGTCCGAGGCCAAGGGCGTCGGCCTGCCGGTCGTCTATCTCGGCGCCAAGACCGGGCGCGACGGCGTCGGCGGCGCCACCATGGCCTCGGCAGAGTTCGACGACAAGATCGACGAGAAGCGGCCCACGGTCCAGGTTGGCGATCCATTCACCGAAAAATGCCTGCTCGAAGCCTGCCTCGAACTGATGGCGTCCGGCGCCGTTATCGCCATCCAGGACATGGGTGCCGCCGGCCTCACCTGCTCGGCGGTCGAGATGGGCGCCAAGGGCGACCTCGGCATCGAGCTCGATCTCGACAAGGTGCCGGTGCGTGAAGAGCGCATGAGCGCCTATGAGATGATGCTTTCGGAGAGCCAGGAGCGCATGCTGATGGTGCTGCGCCCCGAAAAGGAAAAACAGGCCGAGGCGATTTTCCACAAATGGGGCCTCGACTTTGCCATCGTCGGCAAGACCACCGACGATCTGCGCTTCCGCGTGCTGCACCAGGGCGACGAGGTCGCCAACCTGCCGATCAAGGATCTCGGCGATCAAGCGCCGGAATATGACCGTCCCTGGGTCGATCCGAAGAAGCCGGCGCCGCTGGCCGGCGATGCACCGCAAGCCGATGTGGCCGACGCACTGCTCAAGCTGCTGAGCGGACCAGACCTTTCCTCGCGCCGCTGGGTCTGGGAGCAGTACGACACGCTGATCCAGGGTAATTCCCTGCAGCTTCCCGGCGGCGACGCCGGTGTCGTGCGCGTCGATGGCCACCCGACCAAGGCGCTCGCCTTCTCCTCCGACGTGACGCCGCGCTATTGCGAGGCCGACCCTTACGAGGGCGGCAAGCAGGCGGTTGCCGAATGCTGGCGCAATCTTACCGCCACCGGCGCTCTGCCGCTCGCGGCCACCGACAACCTCAATTTCGGCAATCCGGAACGGCCGGAGATCATGGGCCAGCTGGTTGGTGCTGTGAAAGGCATCGGCGATGCCTGCCGGGCGCTTGGCTTTCCGATCGTCTCCGGCAACGTCTCCCTCTACAATGAGACCAACGGACAGGGCATCCTGCCGACACCGACCATTGGCGGCGTCGGGCTGATTGCCGACTGGTCGAAAATGGTGCGCATCGGCTTTGCCGCCGAAGGCCAGATGATCGTGCTGGTCGGCGCGCCGACGATATGGGGCACGCATCTTGGCCAGTCGGTCTATATGCGCGACATTCATGGCCGCGCCGACGGCCCGCCGCCGCCGGTCGATCTCGGCCACGAGAAGCGGGTCGGCGACCATGTGCGGGCACTGATCGCCTCCGGTGTCGTTACCGCGGCGCATGACGTTTCCGATGGCGGCATCGCGGTGGCGCTGGCCGAGATGGCGATGGCCTCCGGCATCGGCGCGACCATCCCCGGCCTGATCGGCACAGATCCAATCCCGGTCTGGTTCGGCGAGGACCAGGGCCGCTATCTCTTGACGCTGTCGATCGACCCGCAGAGCGAGCAATGGGACGCCATTCGCGAACAGCAAAACAAGCTCGGCGTTTTTGCGCCGTGGATCGGCTCGACCGGCGGCAGCGAACTGAAGCTGGGCGAGGCGCGTGCGATACCGGTCAGCGAATTGACCGACGCCCACGAATCCTGGTTCCCTCGCTTCATGGCAAATGAGGTCGTGGACCCGTGATGTGATCGAGAGGGCCGTTTCGCTGTGGTTCATCCGCCATTTCGACCATATCTATGAGATCACGACCTGAACAAGGAATCCTCACATGGCAATGGACGCCCACGACATCGAACGGCTGATCAAGGAAGGCATTCCGGACGCCAAGGTGACGATTCGCGACCTGGCCGGCGACGGCGACCATTATGCGGCTGAGGTGGTGGCCGAAAGCTTTCGCGGCAAAAGCCGCGTCCAGCAGCACCAGATGGTCTATGACGCGCTGAAGGGCAACATGGGCGGCGTACTGCACGCGCTTGCCCTGCAGACCAGCGTGCCGGACTGAGCTCTCTTGCAGTTACCGGCTCGCAAGCTTCTTACCGGTCACGGCGATGATCGGCCCGACCGGATAGCTTCCACCCACAATCATCCGCTCGCCGTTCGACAGCGCCGAAACGACCCCGTCGAAGAAAAGCGCGTTGGGACAATTGAGCGCATCTCGAAACAGTCGCGCGAAGCTGCCGAGGCTGACCTCAGAGCGCGAGATCGCCAGCACGACAGTGTTTTCGTCACGCACGCCGATGCCATTGCGGATATAGCGCGATGTGCCGTTTTGCTCGAAGCGGGGATGAAGCCGGCCGTCGATCACCAGCATCGGGCCGGATTGCGTGGCAAACATCACGTCCAGTCTGGTCGCAGCATAGGCGCTTGTCTCCATGACCGCCGCCTTGCCGTCCTTCCGGACCAGGAAGACGCCATTCGGTTTCAGGAAGAAATTCCCTTCGCTGTCGGCGACGTTGATCGGCGCCTTCTCCCGGCCGTCTTCGACGAGAAGGCCGACCGGAGTCAGGTCTTGGTGATACATGCCGGCGTTCATGGCGAGCAGCACCGGCCGGCCATGATCCGCCATCGCCTTGTCGAATTTGTCCAGTGAACCGAAAGCCTTGCCGTCAAGGCCTGCGTGGAACACACCGATGTCATAGTGGCGCAGATCGATTTCGCAGACGACATAGGCGACCGCCTCGAAGCTCGCGTCGCGGCACGGCGCCGGTAATTCACCGCCGACGACGAGAGATGGCTGTCTCGGCGACCTGGCCCACCAGATCAAGGACAGTGCGGCGAACAGAACGGCGAGAAGGAACCCGGCGAGATATCGTCTTTTCATCGCGCCTCGGGAAAGATGGTGGCCAACGCTCTTGGCCCAACATCAGACGTTCCTTTGCGCCATTTGCATGGCAAGGCGGCAAACATCTTGTTTCGCGCAACCCATGGGTTTATTTGAAGGGTAATGTTCGAGCCTGACTCCCACAGGCATGAAAGGGTATTCCATGAGCGGCATCAACGACTACATCGACAATGAAGTGAAGGGCAACGACGTCGTTCTCTTCATGAAGGGCACGCCCGGCTTCCCGCAATGCGGATTTTCCGGCCAGGTCGTGCAGATCCTCGACTATATCGGCGCCGACTATAAGGGCGTCGACGTGCTGACGTCGGCCGAACTGCGGCAAGGCATCAAGGACTATTCCAACTGGCCGACCATCCCGCAGCTCTACGTCAAGGGCGAGTTCGTCGGCGGCTGCGACATCATCCGCGAGATGTTCCAGGCGGGCGAATTGCAGACCTTCCTCGTCGAAAAGGGCGTCAGCGTCAAAGGCGCCGCCTGACTTCTGTTTTTGCGTATGACCTTCCGCCTGCGATTTTCGGGGGTCATGCGCTAAGCGCCGGGGCAGCCCCCACCTTGGCAAAAAGTTCTGCCCGCTATCGGGCAATCAACGAATGGATGCGTCGGCCAGCCGGCGCATTTTCGTTTGAGGATCGGACTGGCCTTGGATCAGCAAGCACAAGCGCAGCAAAAGGCAAGCACCTTGCCCATTCCGCGCTGGGAATTCATTGCGCTGTGCGCGGCGCTGATGGCGCTCAATTCGCTGGCAATCGACATTATTTTGCCGGCGCTGCAGCAGATCGGCGCTTCGCTTGGCATCGAAAATGAAAACCACCGGCAATATGTTGTCACCGCCTATATCCTTGGCTTTGGCGGCGGACAGCTGTTCTTCGGGCCGATCTCGGACCGCTTCGGGCGCCGCGCGCCGCTTGTCGCAGGGCTGGTGATCTACGTCCTGGCGGCCGGCGCTGCGGCAATCGCCCCGTCATTCGCCACGCTTCTGCTATGCCGGGCGGTGCAAGGCATCGGCGCGGCGGCGACGCGCGTCATTGCCGTCTCGATCGTGCGCGATACGTTCGACGGAAGGCGCATGGCCGAAGTCATGTCCTTGATCTTCATGGTGTTCATGGCCATTCCGGTGGTGGCGCCCGGTATCGGCCAGTTCATCATGCTGTTTGCGACCTGGCATGTGATCTTCGTCACCATGGCAGCCGGCGCGCTGATCGTGTCCGCCTGGTCGCTGCTGCGCCTGCCCGAGACACTACACCCCGAATATCGCCGGCCGCTGACGCTGTCCTCCATCATCGGCGGCTTCCGCATCGTTCTCACCAACCGCATCGCGCTCTGCTATGCCTTTGCCAGCACCTTCATCTTCGGCGCCATGTTCGGCTTCATCGCCTCGGCCCAGCAAATCTATGTCAGCGTGTTCAATGTCGGCGAGATGTTCCCCGTCATCTTCGCGGGGGTTGCCGGCGTACTTGCTTTTTCGAACTACCTCAACTCGCGCCTCGTCGGCCGCATCGGCATGCGCCGTCTGTCGCAAAGCGCGCTGCTGCTGTTTCTGGCCATCAGCCTTGCCTGGCTGGTCGTTTCCATCGAAATAAAGATGCCGCTCTGGCTCTTCATTACCTTCTTTGCCTGCGCCATGGTCCCGTTCGGCGCGCTCGGCGCGAACTTCAACGCGCTCGCCATGGAGCCGCTGGGGCACCTGGCCGGCACTGCGTCGTCGATCCTTGGGTTCATGCAGACATTTCTTGGCGGCATTCTCGGTACGCTGATCGGCCAAGCCTTCAACGGCACGGTGACGCCGCTGGCCGCCGGGTTCTGCAGCGTGTCGGTGGCGGCGCTGCTGATGATCCTGCTGGCCGAGCGCGGCAGACTGTTCCAGCCGCATAACCCGCCGGTTTAATGCACATTGCGCGTGCACCTAGGATGCACCCTCACTGACCGCGGTGAAGCGGGGGAACAGCGTACGTCCTGCGATTGCTCCACCCATACTGTCCGAAACGGGCAGTGGAAGAGCCTTGTCGAGCGCCTCGAGGACGGAAGCCACGAAGGCCCGATTGAGCGGACCATCGTCCCCTAGATGGGAGTAAGTGGCGCGCGGCTTGCCGATAAGCGTGCCGTTTCGGCGAATTGAGAACTGCAGCGTCAGGGTCATGCCCGCGGTTCCGGGCGGCGGCTTCCAACAGGCGAAGATCGCGGAGAACATCTCGTCTATGGTGTCGACGGAGTCGGGACTGCGACATGCGCGTTCCCCAGCGCTTGCTTCATTGACACCGGCAACCAAGGCAAGGGCAAAGGCCGTTGCAACAATTGCGGACCGAGGTTTCATTCGAGGTCTCCGGTTTCGCACAGGATTGGACAACTTTGGCAGCGAAGAGTTATTCCGCCCAGAGCTCGCGGCGCAGCTCCCGCCAGCTCTCCCGGTCCGGCGCGACCAGCAGGCCACCTCCGACATGCGACGGCAGATAGGCGCTGCCGTCGAAGCGCGCGGCATGGCCGCCCGCCTCCGCATGGATCAGCACGCCAGGCAGGTGATCCCAGGGCATCAGCTTGTTGTAGACGACGAAATGGCCGTGGCCACTGGCCAGCAGGCGGTATTCGTGGGCGGCGCAGCGATAATTGAACTGCGATAGCGACTTGGTCTGGTTGCGCGCCAAACGTGAGCGGTCCGGCTCGGGCACATAGTGCCATGAGACCGCACCGGTCATTTCCGACATCGGCGCCGGTTTGGCGACATGGACCTTTTCCAGATTGCCATGGGCATGGCGGATATGGCTGCCGGCGCCACTAACGCCGATCAGCCAATCCTTGCCGACGGGATCGTGAATGATGCCGGCGACCGTCTCGCCCTTGATCACGACGCCAAGCATGACGCCGAACAGCGGCACGCCGGAGGCGAAGTTGAAGGTGCCGTCGACCGGGTCGATGACGAAGGCGAGTTCGGCATCGCCGAGACCGTCGAGCAGCGTCGGGTCGTCGGAGCAGGCCTCCTCGCCGACGATCATTGCGTGGGGATAACGCTGGCGCAGCCTGGCGGTGATGAGCCGTTCGGCATTGACGTCGGCCTCGGTGACGAGATCGGCGGCCGAGGTCTTGCGACGGACGTCGCCCTCGCTCAACCGGCGAAAGCGCGGCATGATCTCGGCGACAGCGGCTTCCGACAGAAGGTCTGCAAGCCAGTCGATCGCGCTATCGTCAAATGTCATCGGGACGCCTGGTGGTGAGGGTTTCGTTGAGGGCGGCGAAATCGAACAGCTTCCTGTCGAGCAGATGCGAACTCCGCACATTGGTCATGGCGCGGATCATCGTGTCCTTGCGGCCGGGCATGCGCTTCTCGATGTCGTCGAGCATCGCCTTCATGGCGTTGCGCTGCAGGCCTTCCTGGCTACCGCACAGATCGCACGGAATGATCGGGAATTTCATGGCGCCGGCGAATTTCTCGAGATCCGCTTCCGCACAATAGGCGAGCGGCCGCAGCACCATGACATCGCCTTCGTCGTTGAGCAGCTTCGGCGGCATGGCGGCGAGGCGTCCGCCATGGAACAGGTTCATGAAGAAGGTTTCCAGTATGTCCTCGCGGTGATGACCGAGCACCAGCGCCGAGCACCCCTCCTCGCGGGCAATGCGATAGAGATGGCCGCGCCGCAGCCGCGAGCACAGCGAGCAATAGGTGCTGCCCTCGGCCAGCTTGTCGGTGACCACCGAATAGGTGTCCTGATATTCGATGCGATGCGGAATGGCATAGCTGTCGAGATAGTCGGGCAATATGTGCTTGGGAAAGTTCGGCTGGCCCTGGTCGAGATTGCAGGCCAACAGCTCGACCGGCAGCAGCCCGCGCCATTTGAGATCGAGCAGAACGGCAAGCAGGCCGTAGGAATCCTTGCCGCCCGACAGTGCGACCAGCCAACGGTCGCCGGGTCTCACCATGGCGAAATCGTCGATCGCCTGGCGGGCAAGCCGCAACAGCCGCTTGCGCAGCTTGTTGAACTCGACGGAGGACGGCACATCGGCAAACAGCGGATGAAAGCCGCCTTCGGTGTCGGCGACCGGTTCGAGTGTTTCGGCGTCTGGCAGCATATTCATGGCGCGTCGGCCCCAAGATCCTGTTGCCGCCCGCAGTAGCGCATCGGACCGAAAACCGAAATCGATTTCGGAATCACGCCGCGGAAAAGGAAACGAAAAAAGAAAAGGCCGCCTCGACGGGCGGCCTTCGATTGTATCGCGACGAACGCGCCGATCAGCGCGAATAGAATTCGACGACTAGGTTCGGTTCCATCTGCACGGCAAACGGAACGTCCGCCAGGCCGGGGATGCGCGTGAAAGCTGCGGTCATCTTGTTGTGATCGGCGTCGATGTAATCGGGCACATCGCGCTCGGCCAGGCCCACCGATTCCAGCACGATGACCAGCTGCTTCGACTTCTCGCGCACTTCGATGACATCGCCCGGCTTGCAGCGGTACGAGCCGATGTTGACGCGCTTGCCGTTGACGTTGACGTGGCCATGATTGACGAACTGGCGCGCCGCAAAGATGGTCGGCACGAACTTGGCGCGATAGACGACTGCGTCGAGGCGCGATTCGAGCAGGCCGATCAGGTTCTCCGAGGTGTCGCCCTTGCGGCGGTCCGCCTCTTCATAGACCTTGCGGAACTGCTTTTCCGAAACGTCGCCATAGTGGCCCTTCAGCTTCTGCTTGGCGCGCAGCTGCAGGCCGAAATCGGAAAGCTTGCCCTTGCGGCGCTGGCCATGCTGGCCGGGGCCGTATTCACGCTTGTTGACCGGGGACTTCGGGCGGCCCCAGATGTTTTCGCCAAGACGGCGGTCGATCTTGTACTTCGCGGATTCGCGCTTGCTCATCGCATTCCCTTTCAAAACAACACACCCGGAACCTCATGGTCCGGGCGAAGGAAACGCGCCCTCCTCTGGCCTCCGTTTTCGAGACCTGACAGGGTTTTCCACGCAACGCGACGGAAAACCCACGGGACACGTCATTTCAAACAAGACATAGGGAAAGTAAACCGGCTTCCCAAACGTCTTGCACACATAAAGAAAACCACCGGGCATTGCGGCCCGGTGTTGGTGGGCTGGTTAAACGGAGATTTAACCGCTGTCAAGCTTCCGGCTGGCGCGAATCGCCGAACCGGATAGTGTTACGGTTGTAGAACGTGCCGGATGTGGCGGGAGGTTGCGCCAGCGGCATCAGGAAGGGACTGAAATCAGAGGAGCTGGAATTCGCATGAAGAAGTTCTTCCTTACGTTGGTAGGCGCCGCGGTGATGGCCGGCACGATGGCGGTCGCGCCCGAGCCGGCGCAGGCCCGGCATTGGCATGGGCACAGGCATCACCAGGTCTGCCGCATCGTGGTCAAGAAGAAGGTGGTGTGGCGCCACGGTCATCGCAAGGTGATCCGCTACAAAGTGCGGCGCTGCGGGTGGGGCTGGAACTGGTAATTTTCGTCCTCGCCCGTTGAGACTTCATGGCCCGCGGCTCAGCCGCGGGCCTTTTATTGACCGGCATCCGCCGTCAGAATGGCCAGTCGATCAGTGTTTCGACTTCTTTTCCGGCAGGCCCTTGCGCTTGGTCTCGGCGAATTCCTCGAGCTGTTTTTCGCTCATGGATTTATACATTCCCTTCGACGCGCCTTTGAGCGCGCCCTTCTTGGTCTCGCCGCGCTTGGCTGACAATGCCGCGCCGGCCGCTTTCTGCTGGGCTTTTGAGGTGGCTGGCATGATGGTTTCTCCCGTTTCCAATGAGAGGAAAACGCATTGTCCGGTGTGATGTTCCCAAAGCGAAAATTGCCTGCGATCAGGATATCGCCAGGCCAAATCCCTGCATCAGCCGGCGCGTCGGAAAATCGGCGCTGTTCGAGGTGAAGAATGCAAGGTCGGCGCCTTCCGGCAGTGCCTCTCTGCGATAGCGGGCCTCGGTATCGGCAAGCAGCGACAGCGCCCGGCGTGCGATCGCCTCGGCCGGGTCGAGCCAGTCGACCGGCCACGGTGCTGTCTTGCGCATGCGGTTGGCCAAAAACGGATAATGGGTGCAGGCAAGCACGACGATGTCGGTGCGCAGCCCGTCATGCTCGACGAAGCACGGCGCGATCTCGGCGCGCACGGCGTCCTCGTCGACAAAACCATCGCGCATATAGGCTTCGGCCAATGCAGCCAGCCTGTCGCTGCCGACCAGGCGGACGTGGCATTTCTGCGCCCATTTGCTGATCAGGTCGCGCGTGTACTGGCGCTTGACGGTGCCGGGCGTCGCCAGCACCGAAACCAGGCCCGAGCGCGTGCGTTCCGCCGCCGGCTTAATGGCCGGCACGGTGCCGACGAAAGGGTGGCCGGGAAACCGCTCGCGCAAGGCATCGATGACCAGTGTCGAGGCGGTGTTGCAGGCGATGACCGAAATGGCCGGCGAAAACCGGTCGAGCAGCCTGGCGAACAACTCCAGGATATGTGTTCTCAGCGCCGGTTCCTCCCAGCCGCCGAAGGGGAACGCCGCGTCGTCGGCGACATAGATGAAGCGGCGGTCAGGCATCAGCACGCGCGCCTCACGCAGCACGGTGAGGCCGCCAATGCCGGAATCGAACATCAGGATCGGACGGGCGCTCGATGGATCGGTTATTGTCATTGAGTCACTAAGGGCTGGGAATCACTAAGGGCTGGGAATCACAAACGAGATCACGAGGGAAGGCCCGGCCCATGCTTTCTGCTTCGGCCAATGATGCTTTATCCCGGCCGCTTCTATGTGGAACCATCATGGCCTTGATGCGGCGAGCCGGTCACACAAGGCCGCGCTTGCCGAAGCCGCCGGGCCGCGGCCGGCCGTTCGCCGGAGATGCAGGTTGAGATGCAGGGTGGTTCGACGGCACCGGCGCGGCCCGCGTGGCGTAGGCTGGAGCCAGGGCCGTCGCGCCGGCGGCTGACGCTGAATGGAGCGCGGCGGCGCCGCGCAGCGGCCCGGGCGGGTCGAAATCGTCGAAACTCAGGGATGACGCTATATCCGAAGAGCCGCCACCCGCCGGCTTGCCCGCCAAGATGACGGCCCACAGCCCGACAAGAGCTAATCCCAGCAGGTTAAGGCCGGAATGCGAATCTTCGCCGTCGAATTTTACGACAAGAACAGTGCCGGCCTGCAGGATCGCAAACAGCGTCGAGAACACGATATAGGACCAAAGGATCCAACCCGACCCTTGCGCGTCGCGGCTTCGACGCCAGGCGAAATTCGCGCGGAACAGAACGATCACCAGCGAGGTAACGAGAACAGCCGCGGCCAGCCCTTCCCTGGAAGGTCCGGGCCTCGAATTGGCCAAACCCTCGAAGCCGACGGTCCCCACGACGCACAGCACGAATGTCACGATTTCCGCAACCAGCAAGGCCGCGGAATAGAAGAAAAAGCGAAGACGCCCGATATTTGAATTGAACATCGAAAGATCCATCGTTTTCCAGACAATGGATCACACCAAATAACATTCGGTTACTGGTGAGGTATGGGCAGTTCCGAGGCTAGTCTTTGTCTTTCGCCCTCGCAGCGCGTGCCGCGGCCGCCGGGAGCCGCCTTGGATCATCGCCGGGCGATCCGTCGCCGCGCGGCATGGCCGGCGAGAACCTGTCCAGCGATGATATGATGCCGCGCAGCACCTTGAGCTCCGGCTCAGCAAAGCCGGGGCGGGTCAGCACTGCACGCAAATTGTCGACCATCTTCGGCTTCTTCGCTGCCGGGCGGAAATAGCCGCGCGCCTCCAGTGCACCTTCCAGATACGCCAACAGGCCGTGCAATTCTTCCTTGGCAGCCGGTGGCATTTCGGGGCCGGACAAGTTGGTCCTGGTCTCGTCTTCCAGGCCGGACTTCATCCATTCATAGGACATCAGTAGGGCCGCCTGGGCAATGTTGAGCGAGGAGAAGGCTGGATCGACGGGGAAGGTGACGATCTCGTCGGCAAGGCCGACCTCGTCATTATAGAGGCCGAAGCGCTCGCGGCCGAACAGGATGCCGGTGCGCTGGCCGGCCCGCTGCCGCGCGCGCATTGCCCTGCCCGCCTCGACCGGACCGCGCACCGGCTTGAAATTGTCGCGCGCGCGCGCCGTGGTGGCGAAGACGAAGTTCAAATCGGCAACCGCCGAGGCCAGGTCATCGAACACCTTGACGGCATCGATGACGTGGTCGGCGCGGCTTGCGGCGGCACGCGCCTTCTCGCTCGGCCAGCCGTCGCGCGGATTGACGAGCCGCAGCTCGGAAAGGCCGAAATTGGCCATGGCGCGCGCAACCATGCCGATATTCTCGCCGAGCTGCGGCTCGACCAGGACGATCGCCGGTCCGGACGCTGGAGTTCCGGAGGCAAGAGGGGTGGCGGGATCCTGGGTAGCGGCCATGGTTGTCAGTGAACTGCTGTTTGCGGCATTTCGCAGTCCCCTGCCACATTTGGCGGCGAAAATGAAGCTTTCGCAAGGAATGCCTACACTACGGCGCGGTTCGCCGTTTGCGCGGCCAAAAAGCCTTTGATATACGGGCCGCATCCCAGGGCCGGCAGCCGTGCGGGCAAGGCCGTTCCGTTCCCCAAAAGCGAGGCATTCTTTCCATGGCGAAGATCAAGGTGGCGAACCCGGTCGTCGAACTCGACGGCGACGAGATGACCCGCATCATCTGGCAGTTCATCAAGGACAAGCTGATCCACCCTTATCTCGACCTCAAGCTCGAATATTACGACCTCGGCATCGAGCACCGCGACGCCACCAACGA
The DNA here is from genome assembly GCF_040320195.1 of Mesorhizobium sp. M0768. Taxonomy (NCBI): domain Bacteria; kingdom Pseudomonadati; phylum Pseudomonadota; class Alphaproteobacteria; order Hyphomicrobiales; family Phyllobacteriaceae; genus Mesorhizobium; species Mesorhizobium sp. M0768. The sequence goes on from NZ_JAMYPD010000022.1 coordinate 88,712, forward strand.
CCAGGTGACCATCGATTCGGCCAATGCCATCAAGAAATACGGCGTCGGCGTGAAATGCGCGACGATCACGCCCGACGAGCAGCGCGTCGAGGAATTCAAGCTGAAGAAGATGTGGAAGTCGCCGAACGGCACCATCCGCAACATCCTCGGCGGCACCATCTTTCGCGAGCCGATCATCATGAAGAACGTGCCGCGGCTGGTGCCCGGCTGGACCAAGCCGATCATCGTCGGCCGCCACGCCTTCGGCGACCAGTACCGCGCCACCGACTTCCGCTTCCCCGGCAAGGGCAAGCTGACGATCAAATTCGTCGGCGAGGACGGCCAGGTGATCGAGCACGACGTGTTCGACGCACCCGGCGCCGGCGTCGCCATGGCCATGTACAATCTCGACGAATCGATCCGCGAATTCGCCCGCGCCTCCCTGAACTACGGCCTGCTGCGTAATTACCCCGTCTACCTCTCGACCAAGAACACCATCCTCAAAGCCTATGACGGCCGCTTCAAGGACATCTTCCAAGAGGTCTACGAGGCGGAGTTCGAAACAGAATTCAAAGCTAAGAAGCTCTGGTACGAGCACCGGCTGATCGACGACATGGTGGCCTCGAGCCTGAAATGGTCGGGTGGCTATGTCTGGGCCTGCAAGAATTATGACGGCGACGTGCAGTCCGACACGGTGGCGCAAGGCTTCGGCTCGCTCGGCCTGATGACCTCGGTGCTGATGACGCCGGACGGCAAGACCGTCGAGGCGGAAGCCGCGCACGGCACCGTCACCCGCCACTATCGCCAGCACCAGAAGGGCGAGGAGACCTCGACCAATTCGATCGCCTCGATCTTTGCCTGGACGCGCGGCCTCGCGCACCGCGCCAAGCTCGACGACAATGCCGAACTGAGGCGCTTTGCCGAGACGCTGGAAAGGGTCTGCATCCAGACGGTCGAGTCCGGCTTCATGACCAAGGACCTGTCGCTGCTGATCGGCCCCGACCAGCCATGGCTTTCGACCACCGGCTTCCTCGACAAGATCGACGAGAATTTGCAGAAAGCGATGGCCTGAGCCCAACCGGCATGGGCAAGCCCGTCGTCTACGGCGCGGACTACAGCGTCTATGTGCGCATCGTGCGGCTGGTGCTGGAGGAAAAGGGCGTCGGCTACGAGCTCGTGCCCGTCGACATCTTTGCCGCGGACGGCATTCCCGGCTGGTATTTCGAGCACCAGCCGTTCGGCCGCATCCCGGCCTTCGAGCATGACGGCTTTCGCCTCTACGAGACCGGCGCGATTGCCCGTTATGTCGACGAAGCCTTTGGCGGCCCGGCGCTGCAACCGGTCGAAGCCCGGCCTCGAGCACGCCTGAACCAGATCACCGGCCTGCTCGACGCCTACGCCTACAGGGCCATGGTCTGGGATGTCGCTGTCGAGCGGCTGGAAAAAACGCCGCCCGACGAAGCCGTGATCGCCAACGGGTTGCGGCAGGCGAGAACGGCATTGCAGGCGCTCTCCTCGCTGAAAGCCGAAGGGCCTTGGCTGTTGGGAACGGACCTGACGCTGGCCGACCTGCACGCCGCACCGATCATCGGCTATTTCATCAAGGTCGCCGAGGGACAAGCCCTGCTGGCCGAGTTTGCCGAGATCCGGGATTGCTATGCGCGCATCACTCAACGCGCGAGTTTTGCGAAAACCGAAAAGGCAGGGTGAAACCGCGGCGAGGCGCGGCAACTTCGCACGACCTGGGTTCCTCGCCCCGCTTGCGGGGAGAGCTGGCTCGGCGAAGCCGAGACGGAGAGGGGAAATCGGCGCATTCCTAAAGCGCCTTTTGATTGCGCGGGCCCCCTCTCCGGCCGCTTCGCGGCCACCTCTCCGCCACTTCGTGGGGGCGAGGAACCGGAGGCAAGCCGCTCAATCGGGAAGGTAGATCTCCGCCTTCATGAAGGTCTTCGCACGGCCTGTGATCAGCACGCGATCTCCGGCCAGTTCGCATAGCAAATGCCCGCCGCGCTGCGAGCATTGGAATGCCGACAGATGCGTCTTGCCGAGTTTTTCAGACCAGTAAGGCACCAGCGTCGCATGAATGGAGCCGGTTACCGGATCCTCGGGAATGCCCGCCCCAGGCACGAAGTAACGGGAGACGAAATCGTGGGCTCGCCCAGGCGCGGTAATAACCAGGCCGAGAGGATGAAAACGTCCGATCCTGAGCAGATCGGGAACGAAAGATCGCACGGTTGTCTCGTCGGCAAGCTCGACAAACAGGTTCTCGAAATTGCGGAAGCTCGCAACCGGCCGCTGAGGCAATATCGCTTGCAGCGCCGAGTTCAGCTCTTCCTCGACGGGCTGCGGCGGAAAACAAGGCAGATCGAGCTGATAGCCCCCTTCCCACCGGGAAACCCGCAGCTCGCCGACCCGGGTGGCGAAGGCCATTTCGCCCTGACCATTGTATTCCGTAGCCAGCACATGGGCGGCCGCAAGAGTGGCGTGGCCGCAGAAGTCGACTTCGTGGACCGGCGTGAACCAGCGCAAATCCCAACCTTTGCCATTCGGCCGCACAAACGCGGTTTCAGCAAGATTGTTTTCGTTGGCGATGGCCTGCATTACCTGCTCCGACAGCCATTCCTCTAAAAGGAGAACGGCGGCAGGGTTACCCTGGAAGGCCCGTTCGGCAAAGGCATCGACCTGATACATCGTCAGCGTCGGCATATCGGCCCTCAAAGATATCCGCTGGGCGACGCGCCATTTCGGCCGTGCCGCCCCCGGTGCAGGTTCACGCCGCTTCGAGAGCCGCCTTCACCGCAGCGATCGCGTCTTCGGCCTTCGAGGCGTCCGGGCCGCCGGCCTGAGCCATATCGGGTCGCCCGCCGCCGCCCTGCCCGCCCAATGCCGCGGACGCGACGCGCACCAGATCGATGGCGCTGAAGCGGCCGGTCAGATCATCGGTGACGGCGACGACGACGCTTGCCTTGTTGTCCTCGCCGGCGCCGACAAAGACGACGATGCCGGAGCCGAGCGACTTCTTGCCGGCATCGGCCAACGGCTTAAGATCCTTTGGCGAGACGCCCGATACCGCCTTGCCGAGAAAACCGACACCGGCAATGGTTTCGTTTTCCGCAGGCACACCGGCTGGCGAGCGATCGCCCAGCGCCAGCTTCTTGCGCGCCTCTGTCAGCTCCTTTTCGAGCTTCTTGCGTTCGTCGAGCAGCGCCTCGACGCGGGCCGGCACATCGGCCGGCGAAATCTTCAGCGCGGCGGCGGCCGCCTTCAGCCGCTTGTCCTGTTCGTCGAGATGCTTTCTGGCCGCCTCGCCGGTCAACGCCTCGATGCGGCGAACGCCGGCAGCGACCGCGCTGTCGGACAGGATGCGCACCAGGCCGATATCGCCGGTCGCCCTGACATGCGTGCCGCCGCATAGCTCGACCGAATAAGGCCGGTTGGCCTTGGCGCCATGCAAGCCCGTGCCCATCGAAACGACGCGCACTTCATCGCCATATTTCTCGCCAAACAGCGCCATGGCGCCTTCGGCAATGGCGTCGTCGACAGACATCAGCCGCGTGGTTACAGGGCCGTTCTGAACGACGATCTCGTTTGCCATGCGCTCTACCTCTTCGAGCTCGTCATGCGAGATCGGCTTGTTGTGGGAGATGTCGAAGCGCAGACGCTCGGGCGCAACCAGCGAGCCCTTCTGCGCGACATGGGTACCCAGCACCTCGCGCAGCGCTTCATGGATCAGATGCGTGGCGGAATGGTTCGCGCGCAGCCTGGTGCGACGCGCGTGGTCCACCTTCAGCTCGACGGTCGCGCCCGTCTTGACCGTGCCGGTAGCCACCTTGCCGAGATGGACGAAAAGCCCATCGGCCTTCTTCTGGGTATCGGATATCTCTATCGAGAACCCGTCGCCCGAAATGACGCCGGTGTCGCCCATCTGGCCACCGGACTCGCCATAGAACGGCGTCTGGTTGACAACCACGGCAACGGCGTCACCCTTGCCGGCGCTGTCGACGGTCTTGCCGTCCCTGACCAGCGCCTGGACGAGGCCTTCGGCCTGCTCGGTCTCATAGCCGAGGAACTCGGTGGCGCCGGCGTTCTCGCGCACCGGAAACCATACCGTCTCGGTCGCCACGTCGCCGGAGCCGGCCCAGCTTTTGCGCGCCTCCGCCTTCTGCCGCTCCATCGCCTCGGTGAAGCCGGCAAGGTTGACCGAGATGTTGCGCTGGCGCAGCGCGTCCTGCGTCAGATCGAGCGGAAAGCCATAGGTGTCGTAGAGCTTGAACGCTGTCTCGCCATCCAGCATGTCGCCGGAGGCCAGCTTTTCCGTCGCCTCCGAAAGCAAGCCCAAGCCTCGCACCAGCGTCTTGCGGAAGCGCGTCTCTTCCAGCTTCAGCGTTTCGGTGATCATCTGTTCGCCGCGCACCAGTTCCGGGTAGGCTTGGCCCATCTCGCGGACCAGCGCCGGCACCAGGCGCCACATCAGCGGATCGCGGGCGCCGAGCAACTGCGCGTGGCGCATGGCGCGGCGCATGATGCGACGAAGTACGTAGCCGCGGCCTTCGTTGGACGGCAGTACGCCGTCGGCGACCAGGAAGCAGGACGAACGCAGGTGATCGGCGATGACGCGCAACGATGCGACGGCGTCCGCATCCGGACCGCGGCCAAGCGCCGACGACGCAGCGTCGATCAGGTGACGGAACAGGTCGGTTTCGAAGACGCTTTCAACCCCTTGCAGGATGGAGGCCATGCGCTCGAGGCCCATGCCCGTGTCGATCGACGGACGCGGCAGGTCGATGCGCTCGTCTTTCGTCACCTGTTCATACTGCATGAACACCAGGTTCCAGAATTCGAGGAAACGGTCGCCATCCTCCTCGGGGCTGCCGGGAGGGCCGCCCCAGATATGCTCGCCACGGTCGATGAATATCTCCGAACACGGCCCGCAAGGCCCGGTGTCGCCCATCGCCCAGAAATTGTCCGAAGTCGCGATGCGGATGATGCGATCGTCCGAAAGGCCGGCGATCTTCTTCCAGTACGAAGCCGCCTCGTCGTCGGTGTGGTAGACGGTGACCAGCAGCTTGTCCTTCTTCAGCCCGAACTCCCTGGTGATCAGGTTCCAGGCAAGCTCTATGGCCCGCTCCTTGAAATAGTCGCCGAAGGAGAAATTGCCGAGCATCTCGAAGAAGGTCAGGTGGCGCGCGGTGTAGCCGACATTGTCGAGGTCGTTGTGCTTGCCGCCGGCGCGAACACTCTTCTGGGCAGTCGTGGCGCGCGAATAGGGCCGCTTCTCCAGACCGGTGAAAACGTTCTTGAACTGCACCATGCCGGCATTGGTGAACATCAGCGTCGGGTCGTTGCGCGGCACCAGCGGGCTTGACGCGACGACCTCGTGACCTTCCTTGCGAAAATAGTCGAGAAATGCCGACCGGATCTCGTTGACGCCACTCATGAATACTGCCTTTTCGAGAGAACCGCCGGCTGCCGGCGGAAAATAGACATGGCCTTTTAGCGGTCGCACCGCAGCCTGTCCAGAAACACCAAATGGGCTCAAATCCCGGCTTTCACCAGCGCCTTGAAATGCGTCTGCCTCGCCGTCAAACGCGAACCGCCGGCCCTGGGCCGGCGGTTCGAAACGCATCGATTACGCAAACTCAAATCAAAACATCAAATCGAAACCTGGCTGAGGCTCAGCGAGGCGTCGCTTGCCCTACATCACCCCAGCGTCGTCCTCGAAACCGTCATCGCTGCTTTCGGAGCCGCCGTTCTCAAGGAATTTCTCAGCGATCAGCCCGGCATTCTGCCGTAGCGCCAGCTCGATCTCGCGCGCCGTGTCGGGATTGTCGCGCAGGAACAGTTTTGCGTTTTCGCGGCCCTGGCCAAGACGCTGCGAATTGTAGGAGAACCAGGCGCCCGACTTTTCGACCACGCCCGCCTTGACGCCGAGATCGACCAGCTCGCCGGTCTTGGAGACGCCCTCGCCATACATGATGTCGAACTCGACCACCTTGAAGGGCGGCGCCAGCTTGTTCTTGACGACCTTGACGCGGGTCTGGTTGCCGACGACCTCGTCGCGATCCTTGACCGAGCCGATGCGGCGGATGTCGAGGCGGACCGAGGCATAGAATTTCAACGCATTGCCGCCGGTCGTCGTCTCGGGCGAACCGAACATGACGCCGATCTTCATGCGGATCTGGTTGATGAAGATGACCATGGTGTTGGAGCGCGAGATCGAGGCGGTGAGCTTGCGCAGTGCCTGGCTCATCAGGCGGGCCTGCAGGCCGGGCAGCGAATCGCCCATCTCGCCTTCGATTTCCGCCCGCGGCGTCAACGCCGCCACCGAATCGACCACCAGCACGTCGATGGCGCCGGAGCGCACCAGCGTGTCGCAGATCTCCAGCGCCTGCTCGCCGGTATCGGGCTGCGAGATCAAAAGGTTTTCGAGATCGACGCCGAGCTTGCGGGCATAGACCGGGTCGAGCGCGTGCTCGGCATCGACGAAGGCGCAGATGCCGCCCTTCTTCTGGGCTTCGGCCACCGTGTGCAGCGCCAGCGTCGTCTTGCCCGAGCTTTCCGGCCCGTAGATCTCGACGATGCGGCCGCGCGGCAGGCCGCCGACGCCAAGCGCGATGTCCAGCCCAAGCGAGCCCGTCGGCACCGTTTCGATCTCGACGACCTGCTCGTTCGCGCCGAGCCGCATGATCGAGCCCTTGCCGAAGGCACGCTCGATTTGCGACAGCGCCGCATCCAGAGCCTTTGATTTGTCCACCGCTTTGTCCTCTACAAGCCGCAAAGAATTCTGAGCCATGATACATCACCCCGTGGTCGTCAATGGAGGCCGGACAATCCCGCAATCCTTAAAAGAATGTACCTCATTTGTTCTCATTTGTCAATGAGCACCAAGGGTTTGAAAAATAACGCATATCCCTATTTGTTCTATTTTTGTTTCGCAATTATTGCTTCCGATGCGTCTCGCCTCGCATGCGGCGCCGTTGCCGTTACCAACCGAATCGGACCCGTGATTGCAGGGTTCCGCCCGGCGACCTAGTCTCTCCGGGCAACAGCTAAAGGGCATTTTGACGGCATGATCAAATCCTCGACGATCCTGGCCGTGGGCGGCGCCTATATCGAGCGGCGCGGCCGGGTTGCCGGCGCCTTCGTGCCAGCAGCGTCTAATCCCGGCACGATGCGCGAGCATATCGGCGGCGCCGTCTTTAACGCCTTGCGCTGTGCCGTGCGCCGCGGCGTCTCGGCCTCGCTGCTTTCGGTGCGCGGCGGCGATGCCCTTGGCGACACGGTTTTACGCGCCGTCACCGAGGCCGGCATTGCCGACCTGTCGGCGGTGTTCCTCGACCGAGCAACGCCAAGCCATACGATGCTGATCGACAGCGACGGCGGGCTGATCGCCGGCCTTGCCGACATGGTGCTCTACGAGCTGGCGCTTCCCAAGCAGATCCGCCGCGCCAAGGTGCGGGAAGCGATCGGTTCGGCCGACGCGGTCCTGTGCGACGCCAACCTGCCGTCGACCGCGCTGGAGCGGCTGGCGGCACTCGCCGCCGGCAAGCCGGTGTTTGCGCTTGCGGTCTCGCCCAACAAAGCGGCGCGGCTGACGCCGGTGCTCGACCGTCTGGCGATGGCCTTCATGAACCGGCGCGAGGCCGGCGTGCTCGCCGGCGTCCAAATCGATCAAGGCATCGTCGACGGCCTGAGACGCGCCGGGCTGAAAAGCGGCGTGATCACCGCCGGCGACGAACCAGTGCTCGGTTTCGACGAATTGAGCGCGTTCTCGATCTCGCCACCGCCGCTGCAAAAGCGGACCGATGCTGCCGGCGCCGGCGACGCATTGGCAGGCGCCACGATCGCTGCCCTGCTGCGCGGCCTGACGCTGCGCGCGGCACTGCGCGAAGGCATTGCCGCCGCGATGCTCGTCGTCGAGCGCGCCGCCTTCACCAGCGCTGGCTTTGCCGAAGCGCTGGCGCTCGTGCCCGAGGCGCGGGACCTGGCGTGAAATGCGGCCCGGAATTGCCGAAGCATGACGCAGCCTATTTGCCGGCGCGCCGTCCTGCCTCGTAGGCGCGGCGCGCCCAGATCGCCATCTCGTCGGGATCGTCGAACGCGCTGTCGGGAACGCTCCAATAGGGCATCGACACGAGCTTGCCGTGGCGCGAGCCGGTATAGGTCCATTGCCGGCAGCCGGCCGCTTCGAAATCGGGCGCGCTTTCGGCGTCGGCCTTCAGCATCAATTCGCCACCGATGACGATGGCGACGATGACGCCGTCGAAATAGATGCCCCTGCCGCCGAACAGCTTGCGGATGCTGACCGGGCCGAGGCCTTCGAAAAGCTCTTCTATGCGCTCGTTGTCCATGCGGCGATCATGTCATCCGGATTTCCCCTTGTCATCGCCGCAACCGGCGCCATCCTGACAAAGTGCAAATCACTTTCGTCGGAGTTTCTCATGCCGCTTCTGCTCAAAGGGTCCTGCCGGTGCAATGCCGTGCGTTTCGAGGTGGAAAGCCACACGCCGGTGCCGTTCATGCTGTGCTACTGCTCGATCTGCCGCAAGCAGCAGGGCGGCGGCGGTTTTGCCATCAATCTCGGCGCCGATTACGAGACGCTGAAAATCCAGGGCAAGCGCCATCTCGGCGTCTACCGCGCCGAGATCGAGGACGACGAGCACCCGCAACGCGAGACCTCGACCGGCGAGCGGAACTTCTGCATGAAATGCGGGACGGCACTCTGGCTCTACGATCCGACCTGGCCGGAGCTGGTGCACCCCTTCGCCTCGGCGATCGACACAGACCTGCCAAAGCCGCCGGAGAAGGTGCATCTGATGCTGAAATACAAGGCGAACTGGGTCGAGCCCGACATCGGCAAGGGCGACAAGGTTTTCGATGTCTACCCGGAGGAGTCGATCGCAGACTGGCACAAGCGAACGGGGATGTGGGTGGATTAGCGTTCTTCTCCCCGTCGCTATACGGGGAGAAGATGCCGGCAGGCAGATGTGGGGTGGCGCAAACATTGCGAACGCCGGCTCGGCCCCTCATCCGGCCCTTCGGGCCACCTTCTCCCCGTATAGTGACGGGGAGAACGAAAACCTCAGGCCGAAGCGCGCGCCTCGGCCAGTGCCTTCAGATCAGCCGGCTTCAATTCGACCGATTCGCCGCAGCCGCAGGCCGAGCTCTGGTTCGGATTGCGGAAGGTGAAACCGGTGCGCAGCGTCGTCAGCTCGAAATCCATCTCGGTGCCGAACAGGAAAAGTGCCGCCTCCGGCGCGACATAGACATGGGCGCCGTCGCGCTCGATATGGTCGTCCTTGGTGTTGGGCTCGGTCACCAGATCGACCGTATATTCCATGCCGGCGCAGCCGCCCTTCTTGATGCCAAGGCGAATGCCATGTGCATTCTCACGGGTCGCAACGATCTCGCGCACCCGGTCGGCGGCCTTTTCGGTCATCGTGATGACGGCAAAGCGTCCCATGTTTTTCCTTCTCCATTGCGCGCATTCCTCACCTAAAATGGTGAAGTTTTGTACCCGGCGCAAGTGCGCCAGCCTCCGGCTGGTCGCATGCTAGTACCACCCAACCGCCACCTGCGCCTCTTCCGACATGCGGTCGGGCGACCAGGGCGGATCGAAGGTCATGTTGACCTCGACGCCGGAAACGCCTTCGACGGCGCCGACGGCATTTTCGACCCAGCCCGGCATTTCGCCGGCCACCGGGCAGCCCGGCGCGGTCAGCGTCATGTCGATCTTGACCGAGCGGTCGTCCTCGATATCGATCTTGTAGACCAGGCCGAGCTCATAGATGTCGGCCGGGATTTCAGGGTCGTAGACCGTCTTCAGCGCCGAGACGATGTCGTCGGTCAGCCGCGCCAATTCGTCGGCGGGGATTGTCGATCCGGAAACCGCCGCATTGGTCGTCGCTTCCGAAGTGCTTTCGGCGGTGTGGCTGGCATCATCCATGGTCGTCACCCGAAGAATTTTCGCGCTTTTTCCAGCGCATCGGCCAAAGCATCGACTTCGGCCCTGGTATTATACATGCCGAACGATGCCCTGCATGTGGATGTTACGCCGAAGCGTTTCAACAGCGGCTGCGCGCAATGCGTGCCGGCGCGGACCGCCACGCCCTGCCGGTCGATGACCATCGACACGTCATGGGCGTGGATGCCCTGCAGCTCGAACGAGATGATGGCGCCCTTGCCGGGCGCATCGCCGAAGATGCGCAGCGAGTTGATGGCGCGCAACCGCTGATGCGCATAGTCCTTCAGATCGGCCTCGTGCGCGGCGATGCGCTCGCGGCCGATCTTTTCCATGTATTCGAGCGCGGCACCAAGCCCGATTGCCTGCACGATCGGCGGCGTGCCGGCCTCGAAACGGTGCGGCGGATCGTTGTAGGTGACGATGTCTTGCGTCACCTCCTCGATCATCTCGCCGCCGCCCATGAACGGGCGCATGCGCTCCAGAATATCCTTCTTGCCATAGAGCACGCCGATGCCCGACGGGCCATAGACCTTGTGGCCGGTGAAGACGAAGAAATCGCAGTCGAGATCCTGCACGTCGATCGGCATATGCACGGCGCTCTGGCTGCCGTCGACCAGCACCGGAATGCCGCGGGCATGCGCGATGCGCACGATCTCCTTGATCGGCGTCACCGTGCCCAGCGCATTCGACATATGGGTGATGGCGACCAGTTTTGTCCGGTCGGTCAGCCGCTTTTCGAATTCCTCGATGTGGAAGACGCCGAGATCGTCGACCGGTACCCAGACCAGCTTCGCGCCCTGCCGCTCGCGGATGAAATGCCACGGCACGATGTTGGAATGATGCTCCATGATCGACAGCACGATCTCGTCGCCTTCGCCGATGTTCGGCATGCCGAAACCATAGGCGACCGTGTTGATCGCCGCCGTGGTATTCGAGGTGAAGACGATGTTGTCGGTGCTCGGTGCGTTGAGGAAACGGCGCACCGTCTCGCGAGCCTTCTCATAGGCGTCGGTCGCGGCATTCGACAGGAAATGCAGGCCACGATGGACGTTGGCATATTCCTGGGAATAGGCGTGCTGGATAGCGTCGAGCACCGCCTGTGGCTTCTGCGCCGAGGCGCCATTGTCGAGATAGACCAGCGGTTTGCCGTAGACTTGCCGCGACAGGATCGGGAAGTCGCGGCGGATCGCCTCGACGTCGTAGGGGATGTTTTCGACTTTCTGGTCCATTACAAGCTCTCTCGAGGCACCGCCTCATTCCGTCCAGCACCCCTCATCCGACCGAGCTTCGCTCGGCCACCTTCTCCCACAAGGGGAGAAGGAAGAGCGCCTCTCCTTCTCCCCTTGTGGGAGAAGGTGGCGCCGAAGGCGACGGATGAGGGGTGTTGGCACCAACCCCTCAGTCACCTCTACCCGTGCGTCAAAAACCAATCGTCGAGTCTCGCTTCCAGCGCCTCGACGATGGCCTCGTCGTCCAGTTCCTCGATCACCTCGGCGACGAAGGCCTTGACCAGCAGGCCGCGCGCGGTCTTCTCGTCGATGCCGCGCGCCATCAGGTAGAACAGATGGCTGTGGTCGATCTCGGTGACGGTCGCGCCATGGCCGCAGACGACGTCGTCAGCAAAGATTTCAAGCTCCGGCTTGGTCGAGAACTCGCCGTCGTCCGACAGAAGCAGCGTGTTGCAGGCCATCTTGGCGTTGGTCTTCTGCGCATATTGGTGGACGTTGATGCGGCCCTGGAAGACGCCGCGCGCCTTGCCGGTCACCACGTTGCGGATGACTTCGGTCGAGGCTGTGTGCGGTACGGCGTGGTCGAGCACCATGGTGACGTCGGTATGGGTGTCGCCGGCGAGCAGATTGATGCCGCGCAAGGTGAATTCGGCGCCCTCGCCGATCGTCTTCACGACGACCTCCTGGCGCACCAGTCTGCCGCCGGCATTCATGACGAACAGCGTCAGTTTCGAATTCTTGCCGAGATGCGCCTTGAACTGGGCAAGGTGCGTCGCCGTATCCGGATGCTCCTGCACGATGAGCCATGTCACTTCGGCGCCCTCGCCAAGCACAAGCTGGCTGACCGAACTGACCAGCGCCGCCCCCTCGCCTGCCTGGCGCTCGACGACGACAGCCTTGGCGCCGGCGCCGACACGGACGGCCAGGCGTACATGCGTCTGTCCACCGGCCTGCAAATTCTGCAATTCGATCGGCTTTTCCAGTTGGGCACCGTCGGCGATGTCGACGAAATAGCCGTCGGCGACAAAGGCAGTGTTGAGCGCGCCGATGGCATCGTCGGCGCCATAGGAATCTAACCCCGGAGCGATGCTGCCGTCGGTCAGCTTCTCCGACAGGCGCTGCACCGTGACGCCCTCGACAACAGCCCATTTCGCGCTCGAAACGCCGTTCAGCACCGGTAAAACGCTGGAGCCTTCGACGATCGGCGCAATGGCTTTCGCGACCGCTGCCGGATCGAAGTCCGGCACCGAGATCAGCAGCCGGCGCAGGTCCGTATAGTGCCAGGATTCGATGCGCCGCGTCGGCAGGCCGCTCTTGATCGCCTCGATGGCGTCGTCGCGCTTTAGCATCACCGCGCCGTCGCCGGGCAGCAGCGACAGCCGCTCGCCAAAGGCGTCGATCAGCGCCGTTTCGGCTAATGTCCGCTGGGGTGTCGTGTGCATATTCATCAGTATCGCCTTGTTTGGCTTGCCTTCCGGGCCCGCTTGCATCTCACGCGGCTTGCCCGATCACGCCGGCATAGCCATTGGCCTCGAGGTCGAGCGCCAGCGACTTGTCGCCCGACTTGATCACCTGGCCCCTGTAGAGCACGTGCACCGTATCCGGGACGATGTATTGGAGCAGGCGCTGGTAGTGGGTGATGACGACAATGGCCCGATCCGGCGAGCGCAGCGTGTTGACGCCGTCCGCGACGATCTTCAGCGCATCGATATCGAGTCCGGAATCGGTCTCGTCGAGGACACACAGCTTCGGCTCGAGCAGCTTCATCTGCAGGATCTCGGCACGCTTCTTCTCGCCGCCGGAGAAGCCGACATTGAGCGGCCGCTTCAGCATCGCCATGTCCATGTTGAGCGAGGCGGCCGCTTCCTTCACGCGCTTGAGGAATTCCGGGATTTTCAGCGGTTCCTCGCCACGCGCCTTGCGCTGCTCGTTCATCGCAACCTTCAAAAATTCCATCGTCGCCACGCCCGGTATCTCCATCGGATACTGGAAGGCGAGAAAGATGCCGGCGGTAGCGCGCTCGGCCGGATCCATTTCGAGGATCGACTGGCCGTTGTAGAGGATATCGCCCTCGGTGACCTCATAATCCTCGCGCCCGGCGAGGATATAGGACAGCGTCGATTTTCCCGAGCCGTTCGGCCCCATGATGGCGGCAACCTCGCCAGCCCTGACCGTCAGGTTCAGGCCGCGGATGATCTCGGTGCCGTCATCGACGATACGGGCATGGAGGTTTCTGATTTCAAGCATTATTTTCCACTTTCTTGTTCGCGGTGCCCGGCCTGCGACGGAACTTTTCTAAAAGCTCGAAAAGGGCGTACAAACTTGCTGGTGACCAACATCCAGCCAAAAAACCCAGCCGCGCTTAAGCCTGCAATCGAACCACCAATAGTTTTTGTCGAACTCAAGCCAAACACTGCGCCTATCAACGCCATCACAGCACCACCAACAGCCAATGTCAGCAAGAGCATCAGAACGGCAAATATCAAGCCTTCTATCCGCTTGAACAAATCCATGATCGCCGTTCCAGTTAACTCACCCAACACTCCCCTCAAGACTAATCCCGATCAGCTTCTGCGCTTCGACCGCGAATTCCATCGGCAGTTGCTGGATGACGTCCTTGACGAAGCCGTTGACGATCAGCGCAATCGCCTCTTCCTCCGGGATGCCGCGCTGCATGACGTAGAACTTCTGGTCCTCGGAAATTTTCGAGGTTGTCGCCTCATGCTCGAACTGCGCCGTCGAGTTCTTGGCTTCCATGTAGGGGACGGTATGCGCGCCGCACTGGTCGCCGATCAGCAGGGAGTCGCAGTTAGTGAAGTTGCGGGCGTTGGTCGCCTTGCGGTGGGCCGAGACCTGGCCGCGATAGGTGTTCTGCGAGAAGCCGGCGGCGATGCCCTTGGAGATGATGCGGCTCGACGTGTTCTTGCCCAAATGGATCATCTTGGTGCCGCTGTCGACCTGCTGATAGCCGTTGGAGACGGCGATCGAATAGAACTCGCCGCTGGAATCGTCGCCGCGCAGGATGCAGCTCGGATATTTCCAGGTGATGGCCGAGCCGGTCTCGACCTGCGTCCACGAAATCTTCGAGCGATGGCCGCGGCAGTCGCCGCGCTTGGTGACGAAATTGTAGATGCCGCCCTTGCCTTCGGCGTCGCCGGGATACCAGTTCTGCACCGTCGAATATTTGATCTCGGCATCATCGAGCGCGATCAGCTCGACCACCGCGGCATGAAGCTGATTCTCGTCGCGTTGCGGCGCCGTGCAGCCTTCGAGATAGGAGACGTAAGCCCCCTCCTCGGCGATGATCAGCGTGCGCTCGAACTGGCCGGTGTTCTTCTCGTTCATGCGGAAATACGTCGACAGTTCCATCGGGCAGCGCACGCCCTTGGGCACGAAGACGAAGGAGCCGTCGGTGAACACGGCCGAATTCAGCGTCGCGTAGAAATTGTCGGAGGTCGGCACGACCGAGCCGAGATACTTCTTCACCAGCTCCGGATGCTCGCGGATGGCTTCCGAGATCGAGCAGAAGATGACGCCGGCCTGCGCCAGCTCCTTCTTGAAAGTGGTGACGACGGAGACGGAATCGAACACCGCATCGACGGCGACGCGGCCCGACTTGTAGACGTTGTCGCTGGCTTCCTCGAGCTCCGACGCATCGGTCTTCTGCACGCCGGCGAGGATTTCCTGTTCCCTGAGCGGAATGCCGAGCTTCTCATAGACCTTCAGCAATTCGGGGTCGACCTCGCTGAGCGAAGTCGGACCCGGCGTGCTCTTGGGCGCCGCGTAATAATGGAGATCCTGGAAATCGATTTTGGGATAGTGGACGCGCGCCCATTTCGGCTCGTCCAGCGTCAGCCAGCGGCGATAGGCTTCCAGGCGCCATTCCAGCATCCAGGACGGCTCGTCCTTCTTCGCCGAAATGAAGCGGATAATGTCTTCGCTCAGGCCCTTGGGGGCCTTGTCCATCGCGATGTCGGTCTGGAATCCGTATTTATACTGGTCGACATCGATCTTTCGAACTCGATCGATCGTCTCCTGCACAGCAGGCATCAGCGTTCTCCATCCACGCCGGGGTCAAGGCCCGGCAGTTTTCAAACTATGGCACCGCAAACAAGCACCCATCAGGCACCCGAGGCGGCGTACGTTTCATATAGTGCGTTCATGCCGGAAATTCACCCGGCCAAATTCGAACGCACGGCTCTACCAGGCCGCAAGGCCCTACATTTCGTCTGCCGCGCTCAGGCGGCTCGTTCCCTGTTTGCCTTTTCCTTACCGGCTTGGCGCGCGACGATCGTCGCCAGCGCCGAACGAAACAGCTCAATGTCCTCAGCGCTGGTCGCGTGGCCGATGGACACGCGCAACGCGCCGAGGCCGTCACCGTAACCCATCGCTTTCAGCACATGGCTCGGGCCGACCTTGCCCGACGAACAGGCCGATCCCGCCGACAGCGCCACACCAGCCAGGTCGAAGGCAATCTGCGCCGTCTCGGCCTTGATGCCGGCAATAGCGAAGAATGTCGTATTGGCAAGCCTTGGCGCGCCGGTCCCGAAGATTTCGGCGTCCGGAACAAGCGTTTTCACGATCGCCTCGATTTCGTCGCGACGCTGCCGCACCGTTTCGATCGTTTGCAAGCCGGCAGACGCCTCTCGCGCCGCCGCGCCAAACCCGGCAATCGCCGCTAGGTTTTCGGTGCCGCCGCGATGGCCTTTTTCCTGGCCACCGCCGCTGACCAGCGGCTTTGGCATCATCAGGTCCGACGCCGCGACAATGGCGCCGACGCCCTTGGGTCCGCCGATCTTGTGCGAGGAGAGAATCAGATAATCTGCGTAACCCGCTGACATATCGAGCGGAATGCGGCCGGCCGCCTGCACCGCATCGACCACCAGGATGCCACCCGCCGCCTTGACGATTTCGGCAATGCGGCCAACCGGCTGGATCACGCCGGTCTCGTTGTTGGCGGCGTGTATCCCCACCAGCGGCAAGCCTTCGGCCTTGTCATGCTGGGCGAGAGCCTCGGCCAAAACGTCGAGCCTGACGACGCCGTCGGTGTCGACGCCGATCCGTGTCACCTGAGCCGCTGGGAAACGCCCGCCGTTCAGCAGGCAAGGATGATCGGTCTCGGACACATAGAGCCGGCTCATACGGACAGCGCCGCGCCCCATCTGCCAGTCCGGCGCCAGCAGCGTCGAGGCCGCTTCCGTCGCGCCGGAGGTGAATACGACATGCTCGGCTTTGGCGTTGACCAGTCGCGCCACGTCGCGCCTGGCGTCCTCGATCAGCCGCCGTGCAGCGCGGCCCTCGGCATGAACCGAGGACGGGTTGGCGGCAACGTCGAGCGCAGCCACCACCGCCGCGCGCGCCGAGGCAAGCAGCGGCGCGCTGGCGTTGTAGTCGACATAGGCGCGTGCTCCGGCCATTTCCGTCCAACTGGTCCCTTCAAAAGCCGTTCCGCGAAGATAGCGCGTTATTTCCTTGAAATTGCAAGGCAAGACGTCCTATTTACGCGGCTTGCGGCGCGGGTGGCCGAGCCACAATTTTTGGCCGCCCAGTTTTGAACAATTCTAAACTAGCTTCTAGAAAGACGCTCGCCCTGCGTCAAGGCCAGAGGAAAAGTTGTTCCGGGCGCCGCGCAATTTATGCCAAGTGGAGTATTTCATGCCTGAGGTCATTTTCACCGGTCCGGCCGGCCGTCTGGAGGGTCGCTATCAGCCCTCGAAGGAAAAGAGCGCGCCGATTGCCATCGTCCTGCACCCGCACCCCCAGTTCGGCGGGACGATGAACAACAAGATCGTCTATGACCTCTTCTACATGTTCCAGAAGCGCAATTTCACCACGCTGCGCTTCAATTTCCGCGGCATCGGCCGCAGCCAGGGCGAGTTCGACCACGGCACCGGCGAATTGTCCGACGCCGCCGCGGCGCTCGACTGGGTGCAGTCGCTGCATCCGGATTCCAAGAGCTGCTGGGTTGCCGGCTATTCGTTCGGCTCGTGGATCGGCATGCAGCTTCTGATGCGCCGGCCGGAGATCGAGGGCTTCATCTCGGTCGCGCCGCAGCCCAATACCTATGATTTCTCGTTCCTGGCGCCATGCCCGTCGTCCGGCCTGATCATCCACGGCGACGCCGACAAGGTCGCGCCGCCCAAGGACGTGCAGGGCCTGGTCGACAAGCTGCACACGCAAAAGGGCATTACCATCACCCAGAAGACCCTGCCCGGCGCCAACCATTTCTTTGCCAACCATGCTGAGCTTCTGATCGAGGAATGCGCGGACTACCTCGATCGCCGGCTGGCCGGGGAACTGTCCGACCCACGGCCGAAGCGGCTGAGATAATCGGCGATGTACCAACCGCCTCACTTCCAGGAAACACGGCCGGACGTCCTGCACGGGCTGGTCCGGGCGCATCCGCTTGGCCTGCTGGTGTCGAACGGCGTCGAGGGGCCGGTCGCCAACGCGATTCCCTTTCTTCTAGACGCGGATGTGCCACCGAACGGCAGGCTGCGCGCCCATTTGGCCAAAGCCAATCCGCAATGGCGGCTTTTGGCCGACAATCCCCCGGCGCCGGTGCTGGTCGTCTTCCAGGGCGCCGATGCCTACGTGACGCCGTCCTGGTACGAGACCAAGCGTGAAACCGGCAAGGTGGTACCGACTTGGAACTACGCCATCGTCCAGGTGCGCGGCAGCGTCGCGGTGATCGAAGACCAGGATTGGCTGGCCGAGCAGATTTCCGATCTGACGATGTCGCAGGAGGGCAGCCGCTCGGCGCCGTGGGCGGTGACCGACGCGCCGGCACCCTTCATCCAGTCGCAGATCAAAGGCATCGTCGGCCTGGAGATCGAAATCACCGAAATCAGCGGCAAATGGAAAGTCAGCCAGAACCGCCCGGCCGCCGACCGCGTCGGTGTCGCCGAGGGGCTCGAGAGCGAGACTGCCGATTCGGCCGACATGGTCCGGCTGGTAAGGTCTTACGGCGGGCTGGACGGCAAGTAATCCGGATTGCTTGCTCGACCGGTTCAGGCCGCGGTGGCGGGCTCAATCGACCTTGGTCATCGCCGCCTTGCGCTCGTTGGCGATCAGCCAGAGATTGCGGATGTAGATCAACAGGCCCATGGCCTGGCCGGCGATGAACACCGGATCCTGACGCTGGATGGCGTAGATCAGCAGCAGGCCGCCGCCGAACAGCGAAAAGAACCAGAAGGCGATCGGCACGACGCTGCGCTTGGCCTTTTCCGACGCCACCCACTGCACCAGAAAGCGCATGGTGAAGAAGAACTGGGCGACGAAGCCGAGCAGAACCCAGGCATCGAATTGCTTGACGAAAACATCGTGAAGCCAGGTCGCCAATTCCTGAAGCACGTTACCCATGCCTGATTTCCTCTACTTTGGGCATTCTGCGGCGCCTGCGGCGCAGCCACCAGACGCCGGCAAGATCGAGCACGCCCTGCAGGCCGCGATCGAAGATGCCGTAATTCGATTTGCCGTGACGGCGGGAGCGGTCGACGACATCGCAATGGACGACGCGGTAGCCCTCCTGGATGACCAGCGCCGGAACAAAGCGGTGGGTGCCGTCGAAGAACGGCAATTTCCGCAAAATGTCGGTGTAGATCGCCTTGAGGCCGCAGCCGGTATCCCGCGTCTCGTCGTGCAGGATGGCTTTTCTCAGCCCGTTGGCGAAACGCGACGCCAGTTGCTTGATCTTGCTGTCGCGGCGCTTCAGACGCTGTCCCTGCGCGGCCCCGACTTCGGGACCAGCCTGCCGCAGCGCGTCGATCAACACCGGGATGTAGCCGGGGTCGTTCTGACCGTCGCCATCGATGGTGGCGACGATATCGCCGCGCGCCGCCCAGGCGCCCGAGCGCACCGAGAGCGACTGTCCGGCGGATTTTTCATGCCTGAGATGGCGCAGCGGAAACCGGCGAAGCGCTGCCTCTGCGGCAAGCACCGAAGGCGTATCGTCCGTCGAGCCGTCGTCGACGACAATGACCTCGAAGTCCCGCCCGGCCATGGCAGTGCCGATCTCGTCGAGCAGAAGCGGCAGGTTCGCCGCCTCGTTCCGGCAAGGAATGACGATGGATATCTCCGGCATCTCGACTCTGTCACAGGATATGGCATTCGATCGATGCCGCGCGGTCCAGTGGAAGAGCCCCGCTGGCGCGGCGCCTCATTACGCCAGCCGAAACAATGACGCAAGCAGGCCGCACGCTTGGGGTTCTCCCTTCTCCCCTTGTGGGAGAAGGTGGCCGCGCGAAGCGCGGTCGGATGAGGGGTGTTCCAGCTTGGCAACGACGGCACTCCGTCCAACACCCCTCAACCGTCTCGGCGCTGCGCGCCAATCCACCTTCTCCCACAAGGGGAGAAGGCAAGAGGGTGTCGCAAAAACCGGATTCCACTTTTGCTGATCGCGCTTGAGTGCTAAACGCCCGCCTTCATGCATAGCCGAGCCGCGTTCGGCCGGAAGCTTTTCGGGAAAGAAAATGTCCGCCTTCAAATCCGATTTCCTGCGCACGATGAGCGAGCGCGGTTTCATCCACCAGACCTCGGACGATGCCGGCCTCGACCAGCTTTTCGCCACGGAAACGGTGAGCGCCTATATCGGCTTCGACGCCACCGCCAGGAGCCTGCATGCCGGGTCGCTGATCCAGATCATGATGCTTTACTGGCTGCAGCAGACCGGCCACCGGCCGATCGCGCTGATGGGCGGCGGCACCTCGATGATCGGCGATCCGTCGTTCAAGGACGAGGCGCGCAAGCTTTTGACGCCGCAGGATATTGAGGACAATCTCGCCGGCATCCGCCGCAACTTCACGCCCTACCTCAAATTTGGCGGCGGCCCCAACGACGCCGTCATGATCAACAATGCCGACTGGCTGATGGACATCAACTACGTCAATTTCCTGCGCGATGTCGGCCGGCATTTTTCGGTTAACCGCATGCTGGCCTTCGATTCGGTCAAGCTCCGGCTGGAGCGCGAGCAGTCGCTGTCGTTCCTCGAATTCAACTACATGATCCTGCAGGCCTACGACTTCGTCGAGCTCTACAAGCGCCTCGGCTGCCGGTTGCAGATGGGCGGCTCCGACCAGTGGGGCAACATTGTCAACGGCATCGATCTCGGCCATCGCATGGAAGGCGCGCAGCTTTATGCGCTGACGACGCCGCTGCTCACCACCTCGTCCGGCGCCAAGATGGGCAAGTCGGCCTCGGGCGCGGTCTGGCTCGATGCGGAGATGCTGAGCCCGTACGAGTTCTGGCAATACTGGCGCAACACCGAGGATGCCGATGTCGGCCGTTTCCTGAAGCTCTACACGACCCTGCCACTCGCCGAGGTCGGACGCCTCGAACGGCTCGGCGGCTCGGAGATCAACGAAGCCAAGAAGATCCTCGCCACCGAAATCACCGCCATGCTGCATGGCCGCGAGGCGGCGGAGGAGGCCAGCGAAACGGCGCGTAAGACGTTCGAAGAAGGGGCGCTCGCCGAAACACTGCCAACCGTCGAGGTGGGCAGGGCCGATCTTGAAGCCGGCGTCGGCATATTGTCGCTGTTCGTCACCGCCGGGCTGGCCGGGTCCAACGGCGAGGCACGGCGGCATATCCAGGGCGGCGCCGTGCGCCTCAACGACCAGCCAGTTTCCGACGATCGCAGGATGGTGACGCTGCAGGACCTTGGCCCGGGAAACGTCGCGAAACTGTCGCTCGGCAAGAAGAAACACGTTCTGGTGCGGCCGGTCTGACCAGGGCCCGGTACTTCCTGTTAGATCTTTTCCGAAACCGGTTTCATCTTGCGGCGCTTACCTTCGGTTCGGAATCACCGCCGAGGTTAATCAGCTAGCTCCCGAGAATGGCCGAGGTGCCATTCGTCTCATCGATCGGATCGAGCAGGTAGCGCAAATAGCGGACGTTCTGCGGCGCTTCGATGAACGTCTTGTTCGAGGCACGGAAGCGGACTTGCGGCTTGGAGGCTTGGAGGCTTGGAGGCTTGGAGGCTTGGAATGTGAGAAGCGGACGTTCAAGCGCCCCCATGCATCGACGCGATCTGATCCATTCACGACAGTCGAAATCACGGTGAACGGGTCCGCTTGCGCCGGTAAAGCGAACGTACGACGTGCTACGAATCTCGCCTGGCTGGTCCTGGGCGGACCAGAGGAGCTAACGTCTATGCTATAGCCCTCCATGGCCCTCCTGAATCCCTGGGTTTGGACACCAGTTCGAGCGGAACGCCAGAGAGATGCCCTGAGGCGCTGCTGTCACGTGGGATGGCTGCCTCGCTGGCGCCGCCCTCCGATAGCTCATGGGCGGCTTGAGGCGGCGATCGCGGGATAGTCGGTATAGCCAGCGGAGCCGCCGCCATAGAGCGTCGCCGAGTTGAACTCCGTCAGCGGCGTGCGCGTCTTCAGCCGTTCCACAAGGTCGGGATTGGCGATGAACGGGCGCCCGAAGGCGAAGAGGTCCGCCTTGCCCTCGGCGAGCCGCGACGCCGCGAGGTTGAGGTCATAGCCGTTATTGGCGATATAGGTATTGTTGAAGCGGCGGCGGAGCGATCCGAAGTCGAACGGCGCGACATCGCGCGATCCGCCCGTGGCGCCCTCGACGACATGGATATAGACGATGCCCAAAGCATCGAGTTGATCGACGATATAGTCGAACTGCGCCTGGGGGGCGCTGCTCGAGACGCCGTTGGCGGGCGAGACGGGCGAAATCCGGATGCCGGTGCGCTCTGCGCCGATCTCCTCGACCACCGCAGTCGCAACCTCCAGCATCAGCCGGGCGCGGTTCTCAACCGATCCGCCATAAGCATCCGTGCGGACATTGGCACCGTCCTTGGCGAACTGGTCCAGCAGATAGCCGTTGGCGCCATGAATCTCGATGCCATCGAAGCCGGCCTCAATGGCGTTCGCGGCTGCTTGCCGGAAATCGTTGACGATCCCCGCAAGCTCGTCGAGCGCCAGCGCGCGGGGCTCCGAAACCTCGACAAAGCCGTTGTTCACGAACGTCTTGGTCGCGGCCCGGATTGCCGAGGGCGCGACGGGCGCGGCGCCGTTCTCCTGCAGATCGACGTGCGAGACGCGGCCGACGTGCCAGAGCTGCAGGAAAATCCGCGCGTCCTTGGCGTGCACCGCGGTCGTGACCTTTCGCCAGCCGTCGATCTGAGCCTGAGAATAGATGCCGGGCGTGTCCTGGTAACCTTGTCCCTGCCGCGAGATCTGCGTGGCCTCGGAGATCAGCAGGCCGGCGGAGGCCCGCTGGCCGTAATACTCGGCGGCAAGATCGCCCGGAACGAAGCCCGGGCCAGCGCGATTGCGCGTGAGGGGCGCCATGACGATACGATTGGAGAGCGTCAGCGAGCCGAGAGAATAAGGCTCAAAAAGTGCTTTGTTGGTCATAGGTCACCTTGTTTGTCCCCGCCGCGACGAGGTCGTTATCAAATGGATTCGTTGGTGCTCAGGCGACCTTGCGGTACCGCTCGGCGGGATGTTCGTTCCGATAGTTCGGAAGCATGGCCTGGCGCGCGGCCTGAAGCGCATCCCACTGCCCGGCATCGGGAAGCGGCGGGATGGTCACCGGTTCGCGGCGGTCGAAGCCGACCAGCGCCGCATCAACCAGATCGTCCACCTCCATCACGTTGGAGAGCGTGTTGATGTCGGCGCCGACGTGGCCCCAGATCTCCGTACGCGTCGTGGCGGGCAGCACGGCCTGGACGTAGACACCCTTCGGCGCGAGCTCGAGGCTGAGCCCCTGCGACAGAAACAGCACGAAGGCTTTGGTTGCGCCGTAAACCGTCATCCCGAACTCCGGCGCCAGCCCGACCACGGAGCCGATGTTGACGATCGACCCTTCGCCAGCTTTCGCAAGACGCGGGGCGATGGCGCTGGCAAGTCGCAGAAGCGCGGTCGTGTTGAGCGCAACGAGCCGGGCGACGTCATTGGTACTCTGCTCGATGAAGCTTCCGCCGATGGCTGTTCCGGCATTGTTGACGAGAATCCCGATGCGGGCGTCATCGCGCAGCCTCGTCTCTACCGTTGCAAGCTCGGCAGGCTGCGTAAGATCAGCCTGGATGATATCGATCGCAACGCCAGTTTCCTGACGGAGCCGGGCTCCCAGTGCCTCCATTCGTGCCACGTCACGGGCAACCAGCACGAGGTCGTGTCCGCGGCGGGCGAACCGTTCGGCATAGGAAGCTCCGATGCCCGTGGAGGCGCCGGTGATGAGGACTGATGGAATGGTGGTCATGGCATTGCTCTTTTCTCTGATGGAACCTATATTCATGACGATCATCATGATTGCGGCTAAATATGATGGGCATCATGTAAATGTCAACGGGGCCGACGGAGAATTTTGAAATGAAGGTCAGTCGAGAGCAGATGGCGGAGAACCGTCACCGGATATTGGATGCGGCCAGCCGGCTGTTTCGCGAGAAGGGGTTCGACGCGGTCAGCGTGGCGGAAGTGATGAAGGGCGCCGGGCTCACCCATGGCGGCTTCTATGGCCATTTCAGTTCGAAGGACGACCTGATCGCGCAGACCCTTGCCCACGTCCTCGCCGCGGACTCAGGCGGAGGGGGCGATCTTCGCGCTTATGTAGGTTCCTATCTTTCGCCCCGGCATCGCGACAACTGCGCCGGCGGTTGCCCGACGGCGGGCCTTGCCGCAGCCATCCGCCATCAGACCCCGGCTGCACGCTCGGCCATGACGGAAGGCCTACGATCGCAGATCGACCGTATCGGCAAGGCGCTCCCGGAGTTGGATCCGGCAGACAGACGCCGCACGGCGATTGGAAGCTGGGCAGCGATGGTGGGGGCAGTAATCCTCGCCCGGGCGATCGACGATCCCGCGCTCTCGGATGAAGTGCTTGAGCAGACGCGTGCCTGGGTCGATGCCGGGATCAGCCAAGTGTCTGCCAGCTAGGTGGTCTGCGGCAGGAGTGCTCTTGTCGAAAGCAATGCGGCTATCGGCGTTGGTTGGGTGGCTATCTTGCAGAATATCGCACGGCAGCGTGCAATCAGCGGGATCCGCGGACCAAGAGGGTTTCGAACTTCCCTGTTGAGGCAACCATGCTGTCGCCCAATTTCCGCTAAACTGGCGAATGAAGCCGTTCAACGGCAGAACATCGAATGACCGCTCCTGGCGCAACTACGTCCTCAAGCGCGATCGCCGGTGATGTCCGCTGTAAGGCGGTGGCACAACTAACTTTAACGGCCGACATTGCTGAAGGGTTTCGGGTGCCGTCAGGCGTACGAAAGTCTCTGATGCAGGAACCCGCGGGCCGCAGGCGGTGAGCTATGGGGATTTGTGT
>NZ_JAMYPD010000023.1:0-106505 GCF_040320195.1 Mesorhizobium sp. M0768
GACTTGGAACAGAGGACCTTGCAGACCATCGACAACCCGTTCGGCACGAGGTTGTCACCCATGTCTTAAGTACAATCTGTTACCCATGTCTCCGGGTTGGACAGGACGGATATGGCGGAGGGAGTGGGATTCGAACCCACGGTGGGCTTGCACCCACGCCGGTTTTCAAGACCGGTGCCTTAAACCGCTCGGCCATCCCTCCAAGGTGATTTTTCAATCACTTAGGATATCGCGAGAGGAGCGGGTTCGAGCTGTCGGTACCGGATTGGCACCAGGACGTTCCCCGACCGGTTCGCGCTCCATTCCTGTAAAGCCGCATTCAACGCCAAGTCAACCGTGGCGGCCGCACCTTTCGGCGCGATCCAGGGCGTTGAGCAGCGTCATGGCGAGCTGTGTTTGTGCTGAGTGTGGAAAATCGTTTTTAAAACCCGCACGGACTATTAATCGTTGAGCGCTGATATGTTGGGCGCGTTAGGCACATATAAGTAAATCGTATTCTGGAGTTGATTTTGGCCGTACTTGGCGCTCTCCCGCCCGGTCTTCGCTGTAGACCAGTCCGCGAAACCGACTGGGAGGGAGTGGTTGATTGCCTGTGCAGGGGCTTTCCGGCGCGTAACCGGAGTTACTGGATACACGCTCTGACCCGCTTGTCGCAGCGGCCTGTGGTTGCCGAGTTCCCACAATATGGCTTTGCTTTGGAGCATGCCGGTCGGATCGTCGGCGTTGTGCTCACCCTTTATGCTCGCTATCACGGGTCGGAGAGCGAGGAAATTCGCTGCAATCTTTCAAGCTGGTCAGTCGATGCAGATTTCCGTCCCTATGGCGCCATGTTGGTTGCGGCGGTTCTCAAGCGGAAGGACGTGACCTACACGAACATTTCGCCTGCACAAGAGACATTGAAAGCCAACCGGGCGCTAGGCTTTCGGCTCTTCTCCAGCGGACAATTTACCTTCTTGCCGGCTTTAAGTTCGGCGCAGCGGTCATGTCGCGTGGTCGAAGTGCGTCCCGATCTTCCGGAATTGGCGATGCTGCCCGAGAGTGAGAGATACATACTCTCGGAACACGCCGCGCTGGGCTGCCTGTCGTTGATCTGCATTTGCGACGGAGCAGCGTTCCCCATGGTGTTGATGCCGCGCCGAATGTTGCACGGTGTTATTCGATGCCATCAGGTCATCTATTGCCGCTCGCTTGCGGATTTGAGCCGCTGCGCCGGCGCGATGGGGCGCTTTCTCTTGCGAAGCGGAATCCTGGTTTGCTTTGTCGACGCCAAGGAGCCGATTCCAGGCTTGGTGGGATGGTACCGCCCCAACAAGGGGCTGAAATACTTCAAAGGTCCCAGACCACCCGCACCTGGAGATCTGACGTTCACCGAACTTGTGATATTCGGTCCCTGAATCTGCGCTCGCAGCCACGCCAAGCCAGGGGCAAAGTGCGCCACGAATGGCGTTTCTGATCGATAAGCGATGATTTTCATGCCGATCAGCGAGGCGGTCCGTGCCACAATCTCGCCCGGTTCCGACCACAATCGGTTAATACGGTGATAAACAATTCCTGCGCACAAAAAGGATTGGGGTAGGGCGTCGCCGGCGTTTCTGGAGTGGGTGCTTTGGCATCGCTGACGTTCATGCTGCGGTGCCTTCGTCGATGCTATAGGGGACAATCAAAATATGCAGACCACGGCGCGCCCGCGTCTTCGTCGCGCTTCCGCTTTCGCGCTGTTTGCCTTGTCGGCAGCCTTTCTTGCAGCATGTGCCGGGCCGCAGCAAAGGGCGATGGTCAACAAGAAACCTCGCTCCAAGGAATATTTTTCCGAAGCCGAATACGGCGTGAAAGCCAGCCCGCGCGTCATGTTCAAGACGTCTCGCGGACGCGACCAGCTCGGCAAGCCCTATCAGGTGCGCGGCAAGTGGTATTATCCGAAGGAAGACAAACGTTACGCCAAGGTTGGCCTCGCATCCTGGTACGGTGAGGCCTTCCACGGCCGGTTGACGGCCAACGGCGAAGTCTACGACATGGCAGATCTGACGGCGGCGCATCCGACCATGCCGCTGCCGAGCTATGCGCGGGTCACCAACATGAAGACCGGCAGCTCGGTGATCGTGCGCGTCAACGACCGCGGGCCCTATCATGATGGACGCATCATCGATGTGTCGAAGCGCGCTGCTGAAATGCTCGATTATGCCAATGTCGGTACGGCCGAGGTGAAGGTCGAATATGTCGGCCGTGCGCCGCTCGAAGGCAATGACGGGCAGTATCTGGTGGCTTCGTATCGTCCAGGCAACAGGGCGCCGGATCCGTCGGACGGTCTGCCCAGCGGCGTCATGGTCGCGATGAATGGGCCGTCGCCAAGCCTGCCGGTGAGCGCTGCTGCCGTGCCGTTCCCCGGTCAGCTGACGAATTCCGGGCAGGGATCCGATGCACGGCCTGTCATGGCGGTGCAAGCATCTGCTTCGGGAGACATTGTACTGCCCGATTTCGGCCCGATCGTGCCGGAGCGTCCGGAGATCAACCTGCCGGCGCAATCGCCGTTCACGATGGCGTCGCTGTCTTACGCCGACGAGCGCGTGCAGCGCGCCTCCAACGCGTTTGCCGGGCTGGATGGCACCGGCATGTCGTCCGCCGAGCTTCTTCAATCGTGGAAGCGGCAAGCCCCTCCAGCCGGGTCGCCCACCGCCTATGTCGCGGCGGGTTCATTCGAGAATGCCGCCGAAGCGGAGCGTGTGGCTGCCCAGCTTTCCAGCTTCGGCAAGACCGAAATCCAGCGCTTGGAACTTGAAGGCAAGGACTGGTACACGGTCAACCTCTTTGCCGACGGTCGTGGCAGCCTGGACGAGATGCTCCAGGCAGCGTGGTCGCATGGTGCGCCGGATGCGCTTGCTGTACGCAACTGAGCTTGGGGCTGCCTGGGTTTTTCGCGCGCGATTGATCCGCCAGGCAAAAGCCTGATAGCTTCTGCCAACTTGCAAAAAGCGCCGGCTCACTGGTCGAACCTGATGAAATCTTTTCACCCTTTCACCGGGATTATGGCGCTCGGCCTGCTGCTGCTCTCGCTTGCGCAGGCCTCAGCTCAGCTTTTCGAGACCAAGGCCGCGCAGGCCTTCATGATCGATGCCGAAACCGGAACCGTGCTGTTTTCCAAGGACGCCGACAGGTTGATCCCGCCGGCCTCGCTGGGCAAGCTGATGACGATGGAAGTGGTTTTCGACGCCATCAAATCAGGGCGCATGACGCTCGATGACACCTTCGTGGTGAGCGAGAACGCCTGGCGCAAAGGCGGCGCTCCTTCGGGGACATCGACCATGTTCGCCAAGCTCAAGTCGACGATCCGGCTGGAAGACCTGATCCAGGGCGTGACCGTGCAGGCGGCCAATGACGGCTGTATCGTCATCGCTGAAGGGATGGCCGGGTCCGAAGCAAACTTCGCGGCGCAGATGACCGGGCGTGCCCGCCAGATCGGCTTGCAGAAATCGACTTTCGTCAATTCCACCGGTCTGCCGGCCGATGGGCAGCAAACGAGCGTTCGCGAACTCGCGCTTCTGGCGCTGCATATCTGGCGCAACTACCCGGATCTCTACCGCTATTACGGCCAGAAGGATTTTACCTGGAACAAGATTTCCCAGAGGAACCGCAATCCGCTACTGGCCATGGACATAGGCGCCGACGGGCTCGCGGTCGGTGCCAGCGAGCAATCCGGGTTCGGCATTGTCGGCTCGGTCAGCCACAACGGCACAAGGGTGATCGCGGCGATGAGCGGTCTGGCAAACGACCGTGAGCGGGCTGAGGAAGCGCGAAAGCTGCTCGACTGGGGCGTTCGCTCCTTCGAGAAGACTGAAGTATTCGCCAAGGACGAAGTGGTTGGCGAAGCCCAGGTCTTTGGCGGCGCCAAGTCCGGTGTCGCGTTAAAGGCAAAAGGACCGGTGCAGATCTTCCGGCCGATCACCAACCGCGACAAGCTCACCGCCAGGATCGTCTATGACGGACCGGTGGCAGCGCCGGTGGAGGAGGGGCAGCCGGTGGGTACGCTGCGCGTCTGGATCGGCGATACGCTGAGCCAGGAGACGCCGCTGTTTGCCGCCGAGTCGATCGGTGTCGGTTCGCTGCCGCAGCGCGCGCTCGACGCCGCCAAGGAACTGGCCGTCGGCTGGCTGCGTTAGCACCGTCGCGGTGGACCTTTTTTCCCGCCGGGACTATACGGTCCCCGAAGTATGGACAAAGGCTTTGGCGCGCGGATTTTTCATCACTTTTGAAGGCGGCGAAGGAGCAGGCAAGTCGACGCAGATCGAGCGGCTGGCAAAGAAGATGCGCGCCAAGAAATACGATGTGCTGGTGACACGTGAGCCGGGTGGCTCGCCGGGCGCGGAGGCGGTCAGGCATATCCTGCTTTCAGGCGCAGCCGAGCCGTTCGGCCCCAAGATGGAAGCTCTGCTTTTCGCCGCTGCGCGTTCCGACCATGTCGAACAGGTCATCCGGCCGGTAGTCGCGCGCGGTTCGGTCGTACTTTGCGATCGTTTCATGGATTCCTCGCGCGTCTACCAGGGCGTCACCGGCGGCCTCGACCCGGCATTCATGGACGCATTGGAGAAGGTCGCCATCAACGGCATGGTGCCGGACATGACACTGATCTTCGACATCGACCCCGCCGAGGGCCTGAGGCGCGCTACCGCCCGGCGGGGCAGCAGTGACGGACCGGACCGCTTCGAGAAAGAAACATTGGCCATCCACCAACGCCGGCGCGAGGCGTTTCTCGCGATCGCCTCAGCTGAACCCGAACGCTGCGTTGTCGTCGATGCCTCAGCCGACCTAGATGCGGTGGAGGATGTCGTTACCGCCGCGGTCTTCGCGGCTCTCGAGAGGATGATGCCGGCGCAAAGAAGGCAGGCGGCGCCAGCATGATTTTCGAACGCATCGCGCCCGAACAGCACGACACGCTGGACGGGGTGCCCGAGCCATCCGAGACGCCGCGTCTTGTCGGTCACCTGCAGGCGGCCAACATGCTCGCCACCGCTTACCGCTCGGGAAAGCTGCCGCACGCACTGATCTTTGCCGGACCGGTTGGCATCGGCAAGGCGACGCTGGCCTTTCACCTGGCGCATCATCTGTTGAAGCACCCGGCCTTCGAGCAGGCGCCGGAAAGCCTTGCCGTTCCAGATCCGGCTTCGTCGCTGTTTCGACAGATCGCCACCGGCGCGCATCCTTCGGTGCTGCATCTTACACGCCCGGTGAACGACAAGACCAAGAGCTTCAAGACAGTTGTCACGGTCGACGAAATCCGCAAGGTCAGCCGTTTTCTGTCGCTGACGTCGCATGACGGCAGCTACCGGGTGGTTATCGTCGATCCCGCCGACGACATGAACACCAATGCTGCCAATGCCTTGCTGAAGAATCTTGAAGAGCCACCCGCGCGCACCTTATTCATCCTCATCGTCCATGCGCCGGGCAGTCTGCTACCGACGATCAGGTCGCGCTGCCAGATGGTGCGGTTGGCGCCGCTCGATGCCGAGAGCTTGATGACGGTTCTGGAGGGCATCGAGCCGCCGCCACCGGAGGATCCTGCGGCGCGCGCGGCGCTGGCGGAGCGGTCAGGGGGCAGCGCGCGCAATGCGATCCTGTTGACGCAGTATGGCGGGCTCGAAATCGCCGCCACCCTCGACGCTCTGGTGATGTCCAAGAAGTTAGATGTCGCGGCGGCCTACCGTCTTGCCGAGGCGGTCGCCGGCCGCGACCAGGCGATCCCGTTCGAGATATTCAATCGCCGTGCGCTTGATCTGCTGTCGGCCGGCGCCAGCCAGGCCGCGCTCGCCGGCGATCTCGCGCGAGCCAAAACGCTGTCGGATACTTGGCACGCGGCTTTGAACGCTATATCTGAAACCGAGACCTACAACCTCGACAAAAAGCAGCACGCCCTGACCATGATCGACCGCCTGAATTCTGCAATGCGAATGTGACGGCCGCTGGCGTGGCTTTTGAAGCCCCTGAGTATTGATTCCCAATCAATCGCAGGAACTTCGAAGCCACCACATTGGCGTCGGATGGCAATTGCCGTTTCGATGCGATATCTCACCGCGACATCTTTCATTCAGACATTCATGACGGCTCATCCATGGCACGCGAAAAATACTACGTCACGACGCCGATTTTCTATCCGAACGGCAAGCCGCATATCGGCCATGCCTACAATGTCATCGCCAGCGACACGCTGGCCCGCTTCCAGCGGCTCGATGGCAAGGACGTCTTCTTCGTCTCGGGAACCGACGAGCACGGTTTGAAGATGCAGCAGACGGCGGACGCCGAAGGCCTGACGCCGAAAGCGCTTGCCGATCGCAACTCGGCGATCTTCCGCTCGATGCTCGAAGCGACCGGTTGCTCGAACGACGTTTTCATCCGCACCACCGAAGAGCGTCATTACAAGGCCTGCCAGGCGATCTGGACGCGCATGGCTGAGAATGGCGACATCTACCTCGACCGCTACAGTGGCTGGTATTCGGTGCGGCAGGAAGCCTATTTCGACGAGGCCGAAACCAAGGTCGGTGACGACGGCGTGCGCCGCGAACCGCTCGGCTCGCCTGTCGAATGGACCGAGGAAGAGAGCTATTTCTTCCGCCTTTCCGCCTATCAGGACAGACTGCTCGCGCTCTATGAGAACAGCCCCGAGTTCGTCGGACCGGCGGAGCGGCGCAATGAAATCATCAGCTTTGTCAAATCCGGCCTGAAGGATCTGTCGATCTCGCGCACCACATTCAAATGGGGCGTGCCGGTGCCCGGCGATGAGAAGCATGTGATGTATGTCTGGGTCGATGCCCTAACCAATTACATCACCGCCGCCGGTTATCCGGATCCGACCAATGAGAGATGGTCTTTCTGGCCGGCGAACGTCCACGTCATCGGCAAGGATATCATCCGCTTCCACGCGGTCTACTGGCCGGCATTCCTGATGTCGGCCGGCATCGAATTGCCGAAGCGCGTGTTTGCGCATGGTTTTCTGTTCAACCGTGGCGAGAAGATGTCGAAGTCGGTCGGCAATGTCGTCGACCCGTTCGCGATGATCGAGCACTACGGCCTCGACCAAGTGCGCTATTTCTTCATGCGCGAAGTGCCGTTCGGCCAGGACGGCAGCTACAGCCATGATGCAATCGTCAACCGCACCAATGCCGACCTTGCCAATGGCCTCGGCAATCTGGCGCAGCGCTCGCTGAAGATGGTCGCCAAGAACTGCAGCGGCGCGGTGCCAAAGCGCGGCGAACTGACCGAAGCCGACAGCGCCATCCTCGACCAAGCGGTGGGGGCACTCGCCGTCGCGCGAAAGGCGATGGCGGATCAGGGCATCCATTTGGCGCTGGCGGCGATCTTCGGAGTGGTGGCCGAAGCTGACCGCTATTTCGCCTCTCAGCAACCCTGGGCGCTAAGCAAAAGCGATCCAGAGCGTATGAAGACAGTTCTGTGGACGACGATCGAAGTCGTCCGGCGGGTGACGCTGCTCTGCCAGCCCTTTGTTCCGGGGTCGGCTGCTAAGCTGCTCGACCTGCTGGCGGTGCCGGCAGACAACCGTGACTTTGCGCATGTCCACGCCGACTATGCGCTGGTGCCTGGCACGGCATTGCCCGCGCCGGAGGCGGTCTTTCCGCGTTACGAAAAGCAGGACGCGAACGCCTGATGCTGGTCGACAGTCACTGCCATCTCGACTTTCCGGATTTCGCCGAAGAGCGGGCGGCCATCGTCGCCCGCGCCCTAGCGGCCGGCATCGGCCGAATGGTGACGATCTCGACGAGGGTGAAGCGATTTAACCAAGTGCTTGAGATTGCAGAGACTTTCGATGATGTCTATTGCTCGGTCGGCACCCATCCGCATAATGCGGCCGAAGAGCTTGACGTCACTGTCGATGATCTGGTGCGGCTCTCTGCTCATCGCAAAGTGGTGGCGATCGGCGAGGCCGGGCTCGACTATTTCTACGACCATGCGCCGCGCGACGCACAGGCGCGGGGCTTTCGCACCCACATCGCCGCGGCGCGCGTGACCGGTCTGCCGCTGGTCATCCATTCGCGCGACGCCGACGATGACATGGCTGATATCCTCGAAGAAGAAACAGGGAAGGGCGCCTTCCCCTTCATCCTGCACTGTTTTTCGTCGGGACGCCGGCTGGCCGAGATCGGCGTGGCGCTCGGCGGGTACGTCTCGTTTTCCGGAATCCTGACCTTCAAGAACTCCGCCGAGCTGCGCGCCGTCGCCGCCGATGTGCCGCGCGACCGTCTGCTGGTCGAAACCGACGCGCCATACCTGGCGCCGATCCCGTTTCGCGGCAAGCGCAATGAGCCCGCCTATGTCGCGCATACAGCCAAGGTGCTGGCCGAGACGATCGGCGTCAGCGATGCCGAGATCGCTGACATCACCACGGATAACTTCTTCCGGCTGTTCAGGAAAATGCCGCGCCCGAGCGCGCCGGGCGCCTGACGCATGAGCGACCGGTTACGTCTTACCGTCCTCGGCTGCGGCTCATCGCCGGGCACGCCACGCATCACCGGCGACTGGGGCAATTGCGATCCCGCGAACCCCCGGAACCGGCGCACGCGCACCGCAGCGCTTGTCGAGCGGATCGCGGCGAATGGCGCCCGGACCACGGTCGTCATCGACACCGGCCCGGATTTCCGCGAGCAGATGCTGCTGGCATCCGTCAAGCGCATCGATGCGGTGGTCTATACACATCCGCATGCCGACCATATCCACGGCATCGACGATCTGCGCGGCTTCGTGCTCGAGCAGCGCCACCGGATCGACATCCATGCGGATCAGGCTACCATGCTGCGCCTACGCGAGGCGTTCCGCTACTGTTTCGAAACACCGCAAGGCAGTTCGTATCCGCCGATCGTCAACGCCCATATCATCGACCACCACAGGCCGGTGGTGATCGCAGGCGAGGGCGGCGCCCTCACCCTCGAACCGCTGCTGCAGCTCCATGGCGACATCACCTCGCTGGGTTTCCGCATCGGCGGGCTGGCCTATTGCCCTGACGTCAGCGACTTTCCGGAGGCGACCGCCAAGCGTTTGCGCGGGCTGGACATGCTGGTCATCGACGCGCTGCAATACACCGTCCATCCGAGCCATCTGTCGCTTGGCCAGGCGCTTGGCTGGATCGAAGGACTGGCGCCGAAGAACGCGGTGCTGACGCATATGCATGTTCCGCTCGACTACGCCACGGTAATGGCCGAGACGCCGGCCAACGTCGAGCCTGCTTATGACGGCATGACGATCGAAATCCCTTACGAATCAGCGTGAAGGGCGAGGTTTTTACGGCTGGGTTCGCGGGTTTGGATCTCGCGGAGTGCTATCTTCACGCCACATCCAATCGGCTACGCCAGTTCCATAATCTATCTTATGCGACTAAAGGCTAGCATCCGTTGGCGGCGAGATTAGACCGGTCACTGTTAGACATTCGCAACAGCGCTGTGGAGGCAACGGGCATGCTAGGGTTGGGAATCATGAAGACGCTTCCGCTGCTTGCAGGTCTTGCCCTCACCCTCGCCTGCGCGATCACCGACGCGCGAGCTCAGGATGTCAGTCGTGCGCCAGGCGAGAACGACCTGGCTTTCGCCAAACGTGTTGTTGGGTTCGCCGACAATGCTGATCCGCACACCACAGCCGTGAGCTGGAACGGTCTCCAGACACTCTTCGTCGATTATCAGACCGCCGAGGACTATCCAGAACGCCCGCTCGTCGCGCTGCAACGGCTAGCTGACAACAGATATCGCGCAATCCAGGTCACGATCGGTGAACAAGAGGGCGACACACCGGACATAGCGCTGGGCCTCGCCAACGCCGACCACGACCCGGCAAAGGAACTGATCGTGATACTTTCCTGGGCTCAGATGCACTACGATGTCGAAGGGACGCTCTACGAAGTTCGCATCTTCCATGGCCCCAAGCCAGGCCAGAAGGCGCTGACTCAATTGAAAGCGAGCCGGAAGTTCGATGCCACATGCGATTGCCATTGGCGCGACGGCGCAACGAAGCGCTTCCGCTTCAAGACGATCGCAGCGGTCAAGGCTGAACTGAAGCGCCTGGGCTATTAGCCGCCGGCGAGGGCTCGCTTCCCGGATGTTGCCTTCGCCACCTCGCCTATGCTGACCCGCAATCGTCACCAGCCCCAGCACAGGCACAGGTCGAGTCGCTCGTCAGAACTCCATATCACCGAAGTCCCCGCCATTGTCGGAGCTGGCATCGCCTGCCTGATCGGCTTCGTCCGGCTGCGGTGTCGGCTGTTCAGCTGCCTTCGCTTCGCTGCCGCCAAACACGCCGGCGATCGCGTTGCCGAGCAGCACGCCGCCCGCCACGCCCATCGCGGTCTGCGCGGCGCCGGCAAGAAAACCGCCGCCTGCCCGCTGTGGCGTGTCCTGCGGCCCTTCAGTTGCAATGGAGGCGGTGCGCCCTACCCGCGGAACCGAGCCTGAGCGCCTGCCGCCGCTGCGGCCGAAGAAGCCGCTGAGCGGTCCACCGCCGGCCGGCTGCCGCGCCTGCTCCTCCAGTTCTTCTATGCGCGCCTGAACTGCGTTCAGGGCCTGCTCCTGAACCACGATCGTCTGGGCCATGTAATATGGCGCCCCAGGCTGCTGGGTGATCTGGTCCTGAATGAAGCGCTCTGCTTCGGCATCGCGCGGCGGCGCCTGGCGCTCGGCGCTTGCCAACCTCTCGAAGAGCTGTCCGATCGCTTGCTGATCGTTTCTGTCCATGATGTCCAACTCCGGTCTTGGTTCAACGCCGGCTATTCGCGCTCGCCGGTGAAGTTCAACAGCAGTTGGAAGATGTTGATGAAGCTCAGATAGAGCGAGAATGCACCGAAGACAGCGAGTTTCTGCTGTGATTCCGCGCCGAAGTTTTCCGCATACTGCTCCTTGATCGTCTGGGTATCCCAGGCGGTGAGGCCGATGAAGACGGCGATGCCGATCACAGAGATCGCGAATTGGAGCGCGGTCGAGCCCAGGAAGATATTGATGATGCTGGCGATCACCACGCCGATCAGGCCCATGATCAGGAACGACGAAAACTGCGTCAGGTCGCGTTTGGTCGTGTACCCGTAAAGGCTGGTCGCGCCGAACATGGTGGCGGCGATGAAGAAGGTGCGTGCGATGCTGGTGCCGGTAAAGACCAGGAACACGGAAGCCAGCGACAGGCCCATGACCGCGCAGAATGCCCAGAACATCGCCTGGGCGCCGGCTGCCGACATCGCCTGCATCCGAAACGAGAACAAGAGCACAAAGGCCAGCGGGGCCAGCATCACCACCCATTTCAGCGGTGTGGAGAAGATCGGCACGTAAAGGGCGGGCGTGGAAGCCACCACGAACGCGATCACGCCCGTAACGACGAGGCCAAGGCCCATATAGTTATAGACGCGCAGCATGTGCCGGCGCAGGCCTTCATCGTAGACAGCTCCGGCTCGGGCTCCGGCCCCGATATATCCGAGATTGTTCATGTGGTTCTCCTTCTTGCAGGTCGATCAGTAAAGCGTTTTGGCGAGCGCTTCGGCCGTGCGATCGAGACCGCCGACATCGCTGCGTCCGACGACCGCGTAGGCGATCTCGCCGATCTGGAAATAAGCCGAGGAAACTTCGCCCGAGGGAACGACGGTCGGCTTGACGACGTCGAATGTTCCGGGCCTGATCGCGAACAACGAGACCAGCCCCATCTCTTTCGTCTCGACAGCCATCTCGATGCTCGGTCCGAATTGCGATGGATAGATCTGCACGTCACGGACCGTCCAGTCCGCTGGCAGCGATGGCATCACGATCGCCGTCGCGGCGCGGATTTCGTCGGCATTGTAGCCGGGTGCTTCGGGTTGCGACGACATCGCCTCACGCACGAGCGTCGTGCGGTGCGCCCGGACCGCGTCCTCCACATAGGCCGGCGGATGGGTCGAAGCGACGACTTCCGTCACCGATATCGGTCCGATGAGGCCGTTCGCAAGCCAGCCGGCAGCGACGAAGACAGCGACTGCCGCAGCTCGCTGCAAAGCACCAAGGACGCGGCCGCGCGCCAATCCCCGCTCCAGCCGCCGTGCAGCATCGGCCGTCGCGGGCCGCGCCATGCCTTTCGATCCGGCAAGCGCCACGCGCAATTCGTCACGCATCCGTAAGTCGGACATCACCCGCGCGGCCGCGTCCGGGCGGGCCGAAAGGAACGCCTCGACCTCGATGCGACGAGCCACGTCCAGCTGATCGTCGACATAGGCGTCGAGATCGGCGTCGGTCACGGGATCGCGCAGTTGGTTCATGATCCACCTCCGACGATCTTCAGATGGCCTTTCGCGCGTGCCGGCACCGCGTCCTCCATCTCGCGCAGGGCCGCACGCGCCCTGCCGATGCGCGACATCAGCGTGCCAAGCGGCACGCCACTCACCTCAGCGGCCTGGCTGTAGCTAAGCCCCTCGATGGCGACGAGATGCAACGCCGAACGCTGCTCCTCCGGCAATTCGAAAAACGCTTCGCGCACCTGCGCCAGACGGACCGAATGTTCCTGCGGAGCCTGGACATTCGCCTCGGCGAGATAGCCGGCCTGTTCGATGCGCATTGCTTCGGATTTGCGGGACCGCAGACCGTCGATGAATGCATTATGGACGATCGACAGCAGCCATACGCGAAGATTTCCGCCGGAGCGGAAGCTGCCGCGTCGCTCATAGGCACGCACCAGCGCATCATGCACCAGATCCTCTGCATCGGCGCTGTCGCGCGTCAGCGAGCGTGCATAGCGGCGCAGCGAACCGAGCTGTCCCAGAATATCGAAGCGTGGCATCGGCCGTTTCATGTCCTGTTTACGGAGCAGGTCGGGATGTTAATCCCGCTCTCCCCGAAATTTTCTTACGGCTCGCCGCGTTCTCGTCCTGGGAGATATCGGGCCCGCTCTCGCCCGCCAGATAGTATCGGCCGCCTTCGAGGCAAACCGGCGCCGAGTTGGCGCATATGAAACTGCTGGCAAAGCACGGCCGGTTTGCGTATCACTCCGCCGCCAACGGAACCTTATCGATGTTCGAAAATCTCCAGCCCGCGCCTGCCGACAAGATCCTGGCCTTGATCGGCCTCTATCGCGCCGACCCGCGTCCCGACAAGGTCGATCTTGGGGTCGGCGTCTATAAGGATCGCGACGGCAAGACGCCGGTGATGCGCGCGGTGCGCGAAGCCGAAAAGCGGCTGCTGCAGGGCCAGGATACCAAGACCTATCTCGGCCTTGCCGGCGATACCGCCTTCAACGCGGCGATGGCCAGGTTGGTGTTCGGCCCAGCCGCCGACATGACGCGCATTCGTGCGGCGCAGGCGCCAGGCGGCTCCGGCGCGCTGCGGCTGGTAGCAGAGCTGCTGAAAAGGACCCGCACCGACGCGATGGTCTGGCTGTCGGATCCGACATGGCCGAACCACATGCCGGTGATGCGCGCCGCTGGCCTGCAGATACGCGAATATCCCTATTTCGACGCTGCTTCTGGTGCGGTTCGCTTCGACGACATGCTGAATGCATTGAGAACCGCGAATCCTGGCGACGTCGTATTGTTGCATGGCTGCTGCCATAACCCGACAGGCGCCAATCTAGACATCTCGCAATGGGCTGCCATTGCCGATCTTGTCGTTGAGCGCGGCCTGCTGCCCTTTGTCGACATCGCCTATCAGGGCTTTGGCGAGGGACTTGATGCGGATGCCGCCGGCTTGCGCCTTCTGGCGGCAAAAGTTCCGGAAATGGTCGTTGCCTCCAGCTGCTCGAAGAACTTTGCCGTCTATCGCGACCGAGTCGGTGCAGCGCTGATCATGGCGAAAGGTGGCGCGCAGGCGGATTTGGCGATGGGCCAGATGCTGTCGGCGGCGCGCGCCATGTATTCGATGCCGCCGGACCACGGCGCGGCGGCGGTGCGCATCGTGCTTGAAGACCCCGCATTGCGTTCCGACTGGGAGGCAGAGCTTGAAGAGATGCGGCTGCGCATGCTGCGGCTGCGCGTCCAGTTCGCCGAGGCGCTGCGGCGGCAGTCCAACTCCGACCGTTTCGATTTCGTCGCCAGCCATCGCGGCATGTTTTCCCGGCTTGGCCTGTCGGAGGCGCAAGTCGAGCGGCTGCGCGCCGAGCATGCCATCTATATGGTCGGCGACAGCCGCATCAACGTTGCCGGCCTGCCCGAGGACGGCATGGATGCGCTCGCCAAGGCGATAGTCTCCGTGCTCGACTGATGCTTTTGCTAACTAGGATCTTCCGGAAACCGGCTTCCACTTTCGTATCATGGTCTGGCGGCCCGTCTGTGGACAAGGCGCCCTCACCGGCTGAAGCCGTTGGCCGCACAGCCGTGTACAGGATAGCGTTTCCCAGATGAAACCCTCGAAAGACATTTCCCGACTGATCGAGATCATGGCAGCGCTGCGGGCGCCGGAAACCGGCTGCCCGTGGGATATCGAGCAGGACTTTTCGACAATCGCGCCGTACACGATCGAGGAAGCCTACGAAGTGGCGGACGCCATTGCGCGTGGCGATCTGGACGATCTGCGGGATGAACTCGGCGATCTCCTGCTGCAAGTGGTCTACCACGCGCAAATGGCCGAGGAGGCCGGCGAATTTTCATTCGGCGATGTGGTCCAGGCCATCACCACAAAAATGATCCGCCGCCACCCCCATGTCTTCGGCGACAACAAGGCGCGCAGCGCCGGCATGGCCAAGGGCATGTGGGAAAAGATCAAGGCAGAGGAAAAGGCGGAGAAGCGCAGTGCGCGCCTCACCCGTGGGCTCGACCCGGAAGACCATGGCAAGGGCTTTCTCGACAGCGTGCCGGTCGCCCTGCCCGCGCTGACCCGGGCGCTCAAGCTGCAGGAAAAGGCCGCCCGCGTCGGCTTCGACTGGAGCGAGGCGGCGCCGATCCTCGACAAGATCGAGGAGGAGATCGGCGAACTACGCGAGGCGCTGGCCAAAGGCGACACTGCGCCGATCAAGGACGAGTTCGGCGACATGCTGTTTGCGGTCGTCAATCTCGGCCGGCACCTCAAAATTGATTCCGAAGCGGCACTCAGCGGCACCAACGAAAAATTCCGGTCGCGCTTCCACTATGTCGAGCGGACGCTGCAAGCGTCGGGAAACAGCCTGGAAGAGGCGACACTGGACGAGATGGAAGCGCTCTGGCAGCAGGCAAAAAGCGCGAAGTAAACGCCTCTACCCGTTGTTTTGACGGCGCAATCGGCTTTCGATCTCCTGCCGAGCGCTGTGTGTAGCTTTAAGCGCGACGGTTACGCTGCCATCCTCATTGTCGTCGCGCGAGATGATGTCGCCGTTGCGGTAAAGCCAGTCGACGACGCCGAGTTGGTCGGGCTTGAGTGTGACGGTGAAGGTCTCCAGTTCGCCCGACATCATCGTCTCGATGATCGCCTTCAGCGCATCGATGCCCTCGCCGGTTACCGCCGATATGGCGATCGGCGGTGCCTTCTTGCCGTCAGCACCATCGGCAAGCAGCCGCGCCCGGTTGCCCTCGTCGAGCCGGTCGATCTTGTTCCATACTTCGATGACGCGCTTGCTATCGCGGGCATCGACGCCGAGATCGGCAAGGATGCGCTCGACATCTTCGGCCTGCGCGGCCGTATCGGGATCGGAGATGTCGCGCAGATGAATGACGAGGTCTGCCTCGACCACTTCCTCCAGCGTCGCCCTGAAGGCCGCGACCAGATGCGTTGGCAGGTCGGAAATGAAGCCGACCGTATCGGAAAGGATGATCGGCGTGCCGTGCGGCAGACGCACGCGGCGCAGCGTCGGGTCGAGCGTGGCAAACAGCATGTCTTCGGCCAGCACCCCTGCTCCGGTCAGCCGGTTGAACAGAGTCGACTTGCCGGCATTGGTGTAGCCGACGATCGCCACTACCGGAAATGGCACCTTCTTGCGCTTGGCGCGGTGCAGGTCGCGGGTGCGGCGCACAGTTTCGAGCTCGTGCTTCAGCTTGGTGATCTTGTCCTGCAGCACACGCCGATCCGACTCGATCTGGGTCTCGCCAGGGCCGCCGAGAAAGCCGGCGCCGCCACGCTGGCGCTCGAGGTGGGTCCAGCTCCGCACAAGGCGGCCTTTCTGGTAGTTGAGATGGGCAAGATCGACCTGCAGCGTGCCTTCCTTGGTGCGGGCGCGCTCGCCGAAAATCTCCAGGATCAGCCCGGTGCGGTCGAGCACCTTGGCGTTCAACTCTTTTTCGAGGTTGCGCTGCTGTACCGGGGTCAGCGGATGATCGACAATGACCACTTCCGCGTGGCCCTCTTTGACGATCTCAGCGAACTCCGCCACCTTGCCGCTGCCGAGCAAGGTCGCCGGGCGTGGATCGTTGACGGTCACCACCGCCGTGTGGACCAGGTCGAGGTCGATGGCGCTGGCGAGGCCGACGGCCTCGTCGCGACGAGCCTCGGCGGAACGGGTCAGGCGGGGGCGGTTGGTGTCGTCGTCGCCACGCGGCTGCCGGGTAAGCACCGGCACGATTACCACCGCCCGGGTCGGGCCGTTGGCCTCTGTCCCGGTCTGATGTGCTGGTTTTCCGCGAACGCGGCGGTCCGCGTCTTTCTCACGTGCCAATCAGGCGCCCTGGCTTTCCTCACCATCGAACATCTGAACCGGCTGGCTCGGCATGATCGTGGAAATAGCGTGCTTGTAGACAAGCTGGGAATGGCCGTCGCGACGCAGCAGAACGCAGAAATTGTCGAACGAAGTGACCACGCCGGTCAGCTTCACGCCGTTGATGAGAAAGATGGTGAGTGGATTTTTGCTCTTGCGAACTGAATTCAGGAACAGGTCCTGAAGATTTTGCGATCGTTCCGCCATTGTTCTTGTCTTTCGCCGATCCCCTTCGGTTTGCAGGCCAATGCGCCAAATTAGCCGGCACATGTCAAGCACGCAAACACCATCTTGCCGTCAGTAACGACAAGCAGAACGAGATATATTGATGTTCATTCCATCTGTGCGGTTATCAGGCTGGACTTTTTTCCGCAACGTCAAAAAAGGCCTGCCGTAATGAAACTGTTATCGAGCCCGGGTGGCCGTTGGCGACGGGAGCGCCATCGATCGCCACCACCGGCATGGCAATCGTGGTCGCGGAGCTGATGAAAACCTCGCGCGCGGCCTTGGCTTCGGCCACCGAAAAACCGCGCTCCTCGATCTTCAGGCCGAGCTTGGCGGCCACGTCGAACAGCGTCGTACGGGTGATGCCGCGCAGGATGCCGTGCTCGGCCGGCCGCGTCACCAGCACGCCATCCCCGGTGATGATCCAGGCGTTCGACGATCCACCTTCCTTGACGGTGCCGTCGACAT
Organism: Mesorhizobium sp. M0768; assembly: GCF_040320195.1. Taxonomy (NCBI): domain Bacteria; kingdom Pseudomonadati; phylum Pseudomonadota; class Alphaproteobacteria; order Hyphomicrobiales; family Phyllobacteriaceae; genus Mesorhizobium; species Mesorhizobium sp. M0768. Next base: position 17,281 of record NZ_JAMYPD010000023.1, read on the forward strand.
CGACGAACCAGGCCTCCTGAGCGCCGGCTTCCTTGGCTTTCTGCTTGGCCAGCACGTTCGGCAGCAGGCCGACCGACTTGATATCGACCCGATCCCACCGGTTCTCCGGCACTGTGATAACCCGGATCCCGCTCTCGGCCCGCTTCGCGGCAGCTGCAGGATCGGCTTTTTTGGCGGTCACCACCAGCGACGGTTTCGTCTCCGCCGGCGGGAAGAAAAACTCGCGGCTGGCGACGCCGCGTGTCACCTGGACATAGACCAGGCCGTCGACGACATGGTTGCGGCGCACCACCTCGCGCATGACGAGCGGCAGCACGCTGCGCGTGACCGGCCAATCGATCGAGAGTTCGGCAAGTGAGCGGTTCAATCGGGCGAGATGGCGGGGCATGTCGACGATGAAGCCTCGTGCCACCTCGCAGACCTCGTAGACGCCGTCGGCGAATTGATAGCCACGGTCCTCGATATGCACGGAAGCTTCGGCGTGAGCGACGTAGCGCCCGTTCACATACGCAATGCGCGGCATGGCTAACCCCTGAAAGAAGTCCAGCTTTCTTATGCGATTCCAAGACCGCCGTAACCGATAATTGCGTGGGCCACGACTGGTTTGGCTGTCAGACGCCCAGCGACTTCAGCTTGCGGTGCAATGCAGAGCGTTCCATGCCGATAAACTCTGCCGTCTTCGAGATATTGCCGCCAAAACGGTTGATCTGGGCGATCAGATAGTCCTTCTCGAATTGTTCGCGCGCTTCCCGCAGCGGCAGCGCCATTATGTGCTGATCGGATTTGTTTGGAGTGCGCGGCATGACGTCGCCGATCTCGGCAGGCAGGAGATCGGCGGTGATCGGCGCATCGACATCGTCGCCGCGCGCCAGGATCATCAGCCGCTCGACATTGTTGCGCAACTGGCGAACGTTGCCCGGCCAGTTATGCGCCTGCAGCACCGCCAGCGCGTCGTCGCCGATGCGGCGCGGCTTGATGCCGGCCTGGCGAGCGATCTGCTTCATGAAATTGTCGACCAGATAAGGAATGTCCTCGCGACGCTCGGCCAGTCCCGGCACCATGACCGGAACCACGGCCAGGCGATGATAAAGGTCCTCACGGAAACGGCCGTCGGCGATCATGGCTTCCAGGTTCTGCGAGGTCGACGAGACGATGCGCACGTCGACCTTGACCCGCTTGGTGCCCCCTACCCGCTCGAACTGCTGTTCGACCAGCACGCGCAGGATCTTGTTTTGCGTCTCACGCGGCATGTCGGCCACTTCATCGATGTAGAGAATGCCGCGATGGGCTTCCTCCAGCGCGCCGACCTTGCGTTCGACGCCGTTCGATTCGGTGCCGAACAACTCGATCTCCATACGCTCAGGCGTGATGTTGGCGGCGCTCAGCGTCACAAACGGTGCACTCTTGCGCGCCGACAGTGCGTGGATGGCGCGCGCCGCCAGTTCCTTGCCCGAGCCGGAGGGGCCGATAATCATGACGCGGCTGTTGGTCGGCGCGACGCGCTCGATGGTCTGGCGCAATTGGCTCATTGCCGACGACATGCCGATGAGGTCGAAAGTCTCGCCGCTGCGCAGCTTGAGATCCGAAACCTCGCGTCTCAATTTGGAGGTTTCGAGCGCCCGTTCGGCAATGAGGATCAGCCTGTCGGCCTTGAATGGCTTTTCGATGAAATCATAGGCGCCGCGGCGGATGGCCGAGACTGCCGTTTCGATGTTGCCGTGGCCCGAGATCATTACCACCGGCAGGTTCGGGTGCATCGTCTTGATCTCGTCCAGCAAGGCCAGGCCATCGAGCCGCGAGCCCTGCAGCCAGATGTCGAGGAAGATCAGCCTGGGTGCCCGGTCGGCGACCGCCGCCAGCGCGCTGTCGGCATCAAACGCCGTGCGTGTTTCGTGACCTTCGTCGCTCAGGATACCGGCGACGAGTTCGCGGATGTCTTCCTCGTCATCGACGATGAGAATATCAGACGCCATTACCGACCTTTTCAGTTTCTTTTTCGTGTTCCGTCTTGCCCTCGCCGCGTACCGGAACGGTGGCGGCAACCGGCAGGATGATGCTGATCATTGCACCCCGCCCATCGTGGAAGTCCGCTGGTGCATCGTGCAATTCGAGTCGCCCGCCATGGTCCTCCACGATCTTCTTGACGATAGCGAGGCCAAGCCCGGTGCCTTTCTCGCGTGTCGTCATGTAAGGCTCGAGCAAGCGCTGCCGGTTCTCGCGCGGCAAGCCCCTGCCGTTGTCGATGACGTCGATTCGAATCGCGCCATTCTGACGCCCGGCTTGAATCCGGATTATGCCGTGCGGACGATCCTCTGCATCAAGTCCGTCGATGGCTTCGGCAGCATTCTTGATGACGTTGCCGAAAGCCTGCGCCATCAGCCGGCTGTCGAACGTGCCTTTGAGCGGCTCATTGCCGAAGACGCGCTCGAAGGTGATGTCGGCCCGGCTCACTTCGACCAGGAACGAGGCTTCGCGCAACGAATCGCGCAGATCGATGGCCTTCATTTCCGGTTTCGGCATGCGGGCGAACGCCGAGAACTCGTCGACCATGCGGCCGATGTCCTCCACTTGCCGGATGATGGTGTCGGTGCATTGATCGAAAACCTCACGGTCCTCGGTGATGACTTTGCCGTAACGCCGCTTGATACGCTCGGCCGAAAGCTGGATCGGCGTCAGTGGATTCTTGATCTCGTGGGCGATGCGTCGCGCCACGTCGGCCCATGCGGAGGAACGCTGTGCCTGGACCAGATCGGTAATGTCATCGACTGTAACGACGTAGGATTTATCCTCCGAACCGTCGTCGCCGGCTTCGATCGTGATCTGTACGTTGAAGGTCCGTTCAGTGCCGGCACGATAGAAGGTGACCTGTTCGCGATAGACCGGCTTGCCCGACTTGCGGCCGATCTCGAAGACGCGGCCGACATGCGGCAGCACGGCCGAAAGGTTCTGCCCAAGCGCTGCCGTGGCGGATATGGCCAGCATCGTTTCCGCCGAACGGTTGACGATGGTGACGATGCCATATGGATCGACGCCGATGACCCCGGCGGTGACGCCGGCAAGCACCGCCTCCGAAAAGCGCCGCCGCTCGTCGATCAAATCCTTGGCCGACAGGATCTCGTTGCGCTGCGATTTCAGCTCCATCAGCATCTTGTTGAAGGTGTCGCCGAGCGAGGCGACGTCACCGTCGGAGGGGCGGACAGGCACGGCCACGTCGAGATTGCCGGTAGCGACCTCGTCGGCCGCGCCGATGAGCTGACGAATCGGCCGCACCAGGCGGTCGGCCACCGCAATGCCGGTCCAGATGGCAGACAGGATGATGATCAGCGTCAGCGACAGATAGGGAAGCGCGAAAGCCACTTGCGAGGTGCGGCGATTGTCTTCGAGACCGCGATATTCGGCGGTGTTGGATTTGACGATCTGCCGTGCCTTGATCACCTCGGGATCGACGAGGCGGATGGTGTAGAGATAGAGCCCGTCGATCTCGCGCAGCTTGACGATCGCACCCATGATGTTGCGGGTGCGCGGCTCTATCAGCACCGGCTTGCCGTCGGCAGCGCTTGCCACGGCGCCCTCAGGCGGCTCCGGCATGGCAAAGTCCGCGTCGGTCTTGGCGCTCATAACGAAGGAACCATCGGGCTTGATGAGTGCTGCGTGCGCCAGCGAGCGTCCCACCGCCTCCTTGTTCATGAGATCGAGGAACCCGGTGCGATCGAGACCGTAGAGCGTGCGCGAAGCGTCGAGGTCGTAAGCCATCGACAACGTCGTGCCCTGAAGATTTCGCGCGTTTTCCTGCACATAGGCGTCGGCGATCGACAACGACGAATTGACGATCGTCTTGGTGCGGATCTCGAACCAGCGGTCGAGGCCGATGTCGAGCGTGATCGACGCGATGATCGCCACCATGATCGCGGGGATGGCGGCGACCAGCGCAAACATCGCGACTATGCGGACATGCAGGCGCGACGCAGCCTTGCCGTGCCGGCGTGCCATCAGGATGCGATGCACCTCGCGGCCGACCAGCAAGATCAGAAACAGGACGAACGCCGCATTAAGCGCAATCAGCGCCAGCGTCGTCCTCGCGTCGGGCGTGATCGGCGTCGCGCCGACCAGAATGGCGAAGGAGATCGCCGCCGTCACCAGCGCACCGGCAACGGCGATCACGCCCGGCAGCGCAAGCAGCCGGCGACCGTCTCGCGCGCCGGTATTGCTGAAAAGCGATTTGCTCAGTGTCGGTGCGTGCAGGGCCATGTCGCCGTCTAGAGCCAGTGATTGCGTCGGATGTATGCAACGCATTGTGGCGATTATGCAACAAGTGTGGCCGAGACGGAAATCTTTCGGCAATCGATCCCCTGGAAAGCGCTCTTAAAGGGATTCGTCTAGACCTGCCTGGACGACTTGTAGACGTTGACGCCGAGTTCGCGAATCTTCTTGCGCAGCGTGTTGCGGTTGAGCCCCAGCAATTCCGCAGCCTTGATCTGGTTACCGCGCGTTGCGGTCATCGAGGCGAGGACCAGCGGATATTCGACCTCGGAGAGGATTCGCTGATAGAGCCCGGCCGGGGGCAAGTCGCCGGCAAACGAGGCAAAATAGCGTTGCAGGAAATGCTCCACCGCCTGGCCGATGGAAAGGTCGTCGGGAATGAGGTTGCCGCCACCTGGAACGACAGGCCTTTCGCCGGTCTTCAACTCCGCCTCGATGATCTCCGCGGAGATCTCGTCCTGCGAATACAGTGCGGCCAGCCTGCGGATGAGATTTTCGAGTTCGCGCACATTACCGGGCCATGGGTAGCGCTTCATCAGCTCGATGCCGCCGGTGGAAATGCGCTTGGTCTGCAAGCCTTCACTGACGCCGAGCTTGAAGAAGTGGCGGACGAGGTCCGGAATGTCCTCCGAGCGCTCGCGCAGCGCCGGCAGCCTGAGCGGCACAACGTTCAAGCGGTAGAACAGGTCCTCGCGGAAAAGCCCCTGATTGATCAGCGTGCGCAGGTCCTTGTTGGTGGCAGCCACGATGCGCACGTCGGTCTTGATCGGCGTGCGGCCGCCGACCGTGGTGTATTCGCCCTGCTGCAGCACACGCAGCAGCCGCGTCTGCGCTTCCATCGGCATGTCGCCGATCTCGTCGAGGAAGAGCGTGCCGCCTTCGGCCTGCTCGAAACGGCCAGTGGAGCGGTTCTGTGCGCCAGTAAAGGCGCCCTTCTCGTGCCCGAATAGTTCCGATTCGATCAGGTCGCGTGGGATCGCCGCCATGTTGATGGCGACGAAGGGGCCACCACGACGACGGCCATATTCATGCAGCGCGCGCGCCACCAGTTCCTTGCCGGTACCCGATTCGCCCGAGATCATCACCGTCAGGTCGGTCTGCATCATGCGCGCCAGCATGCGGTAGATGTCCTGCATGGCCGCCGAGCGGCCGACCAGCGGCATCGTTTCAGGCGGCTCGTCGGCACGCGTATCGATCTTGGGCCGCCGCGGCTCGGAAAGCGCGCGGTTGACGATGTTGAGCAGTTCCGTCAGGTCGAACGGTTTCGGCAGATATTCATAGGCTCCGGTTTCGGAGGCCCGGATCGCGGTCATGAACGTGTTCTGCGCACTCATGACGATGACCGGCAGTTCCGGTCGCGCCTTCTTGATGCGCGGCAGCATGTCGAAGGCGTTCTCGTCGGGCATGACAACGTCGGTGATGACCAGATCGCCCTCGCCCGCCGCCACCCAGCGCCACAGCGTCGAGGCATTGGAGGTGACGCGCACGTCGTGACCGACGCGCGAAAGCGCCTGGTTGAGGACTGTGCGGATGGCCGCATCGTCGTCAGCGACGAGAATATTGCCGCGAACGGTCATTTGCGGTCTCCTTCACCGTCGTCGTCGGTGCCAAACTGGGTTTCTTTCCATGCCGGCATCAGGATACGGAAGGTGGTCCCGCGCGGCGTCGATTCGCATTCAATGATGCCGCCATGCTCGCCGACGATCTTTGCGACCAGCGCCAGACCGAGACCGGAGCCGTTCGGCTTGGTGGTGATGAAGGGATCGAACAGGATCGGCAGGATATCCTCGGAGACACCCGAACCGTTGTCGCGCACGCAGAATTCCAATGGCAGCGACACGCGGTCCTGTGTTCCGGGCACAGAAACGCGAATGCCCGGGCGGAAGGCGGTCGACAGCATGATCTCGCCCTGTGGATCGCTGCCGATCGCCTCGGCGGCATTTTTTACCAGATTGAGGAAGACCTGGATGAGCTGGTCGCGATTGGCAAAAACCGGAGGCAATGATGGATCATAATCCTCCAATATCTTGATCCGTTTGGCAAAACCGTTCTTGGCGATTGCCTTGACATGGTCGAGCACGACATGGATGTTGACGGGGTAGCGGTCGATCGGCCGCTCGTCCGAAAACACCTCCATGCGGTCGACCAGCGAGACAATGCGGTCGGTCTCGTCGGTGATCAGCCTGGTCAGTGCGCGATCCTCGTCGGACGCCGACAGTTCAAGCAGCTGCGCGGCACCACGAATGCCGGACAGCGGGTTCTTGATCTCATGGGCAAGCATCGCGGCAAGGCCGGTGACCGAGCGCGCCGCACCGCGATGCGTCATCTGCCGGTCGATCTTGTCGGCCATTGAGCGTTCCTGGAACATTACCACGACGGAGCCTGGAAATTCCGTCACAGGCGCGACGTAGAGATCGACCACCTTCTCGATGCCGAGCCGCGGCGACGACACGTCCACCCGGTATTCGTTGACTGGCGCCCGGCGCTCGCGCACCTGGTCGACAAGCGTCAGCAGCGGGCTGCCGAAAGGAATGAGCTTGTGCAGCGTGTTGCGGGCGAGCATCGTGGCGCTCGAACGGAAAAAATCCTCGGCATCGGCATTGGCGAAGGTGATGAAGCCTTGCGGATCGACCATGATCACCGGCCGACGAATGGTGTTGAGCACAATATGCGCGGCGTCCGCCATATCCGTGCTCTGTGTGACGGTGGCGTTCATGCCGCACTCCGCAGGTTCGCCGCTTCGGGAGCGCTCGAAAATACGTCGCGCAGCAAGGCTATGACGCGCCCAGGCTCGAAAGACGTGAGTATGGCCTTGCGCCGGTCGTCGCTTGTGGCGGCGTGGCGGTCGAGATACCAACCGAGATGCTTGCGCGCCTGGCGCACTCCGCTTTCCTCGCCATAAAGCGCCAGCATGTCTTCGTAATGGGCAATGACGTAGTCGGACAGCGCTTGCGGGCTTTCCGGCATGCCGGATACCGGCTCGGCCAGCGCGGCCGCTACAATGCTGCCGGCCGTCCAAGGCGCGCCATAGTGCGCGCGGCCGACCATCACCGCGTCGGCGCCAGACTGCTCGAGGATCGACGCTGCCTCCGCCGGCGATCCGACATCGCCATTGGCAACCACAGGGATCGAGACGGCCTGCTTGACGCGTGCGATGGCACGCCAGTCGGCCCTGCCCTGATAGAACTGGCAACGCGTGCGGCCGTGTACCGTCACCATCATTACCCCGGCCTGCTCGGCGCGTCGCGCCAGCATTGGCGCGTTGAGCGCGCCTTCGTCCCAGCCGAGCCGCATTTTGACCGTGACCGGCACGTCGACCGCGCCGACTACCGCTTCGATCAGCGACAGCGCGTGGTCGAGGTCTCGCATAAGTGCCGAACCGGCATAGCCGCCCGTCACCTTCTTGGCCGGACAGCCCATGTTGATGTCGATGATGTCGGCGCCTTCGCCGGCTGCGATTCGCGCGCCCTCGGCCATGTGCGCCGCCTCACGGCCGGCAAGCTGGACCATGTGGATAGGCAGCCCGGAATGACGGATGCGCAGGCCGGAACCAGCCCTGCCCTTTGCAAGCTCGCCGCTCGCCACCATTTCCGATACGACCAGCCCGGCGCCATGCGCATGGGCGCGTTGCCGGAACGGTTCGTCGGTGATGCCCGACATGGGCGCGAGAAATACGCGATTGCGGATTCTCACGCCACCCACATCCAGCGGCGAAGCCAATTTGGTCACATCAGGCATGCACAAAAACCAAGCACCTTCGGTTGCTGCACATTCTCTAGCCAGAACGGCGGCAATGTGCAACGCGCAATGTCGTGACATTAAGGCGCATTTGGGAAAAAAGGATCGCCGGATAGCATCAATCCTAGGTCTTCCGAAAGCGATACCACTTTTCGGGATCATGCGCTAAGCGTCTCGGCATGAGAGATGTGAGCGAAAAGCAAGCTGCGGACGACAAGGTCGCGGTGGTCATCGTTGCCGCCGGCCGCGGCGCGCGCGCCGGACAGGCCAATGGGCCGAAGCAGTACCAGCAGATTGGCGGCGGCGCCGTTATCGCACGCACGCTCGACGCCTTTCTGACGCATCCGAAAATTGGAGCTGTCGTCGTTGCTATACATGCCGAAGACGACGCGCTTTTCCGCCGCGCCGCCGGCGCGAACGCCGACCGTGTCGTCGCGGTGACTGGCGGTACGTCACGGCAGGAGTCCGTCCGCCTTGGACTGCTGGCGTTGAGAAGCCATGCGCCGGGCCGGGTGCTGATCCATGATGCGGCTCGGCCGTTTGTCGACGCGGAACTGATAGACCGCACGATCGCCGCCATTGGCGAGCGCCAGGGAGCACTGCCTGCCTTGCCCGTTGCCGATACGCTCAAGCGCGAAACGGCCGAAGGCATGATCGGCGAAACCGTGTCCAGGGCCGGGCTTCATGCCGCACAGACACCGCAAGGCTTTCCGTTCTGGCCGATCCTGGCTGCGCACGAAAAGGCTCATCATCTGGGCAAAGCGGATTTCACCGACGATGCGGCAATCGCCGAATGGGCGCATATTCCGGTGAAGATCGTTCCCGGCTCGCCGGATAATGTCAAACTGACCTGGGCACGGGATATTGCAATGGCGGATCAGCGGCTTTCCAGCGCCCCACGTTTTCCCGACATCCGAACCGGCAATGGCTATGACGTGCATGCGTTCGAGCCCGGCGACCATGTCACCCTGTGCGGCGTCGCCATTCCACACGACAGGAAGTTATCCGGCCATTCGGATGCCGATGTCGGTCTCCATGCCTTGACCGACGCCCTGCTGGCCACCTGCGGCGCCGGTGACATCGGCACGCATTTCCCGCCCTCCGACCCGCAGTGGAAGGGGGCCGCTTCACGCATCTTCGTCGAACACGCGGTGAAGCTGGTGCGCGCGCGCGGCGGGCGCATCGCCAACGCCGACATCACCCTGATCTGCGAGGCGCCGCGCGTCGGCCCACATCGCGAGGCGATGACCGAAGCGCTTTCGGCAATGCTGCGAATTTCGCGCAATCGCATCTCGATCAAGGCGACAACCAATGAGAAGCTCGGCTTCGTCGGCCGTGAGGAAGGCATAGCGGCCATCGCGACCGCCAGCGTTGTGTTTCCAGGGGATGTCCCCGAGTGAGCAATAGCGATCTCGCAGATGCCCTGCTTCAGGCCTGCCAGCAGCGCGGCATCATGCTGGCGACGGCGGAGAGCTGCACCGGCGGCATGATCATCGCCGCGCTGACCGACATCGCCGGCTCTTCCGCGGTGGTCGATCGCGGCTTCATCACCTATTCCAACCAGGCCAAGACCGAGATGCTCGGCGTCTCGGCCGCTACACTCGAGGCGCACGGCGCGGTCTCGCGCGAGACTGCGGTGGAGATGGCGGCCGGAGCCTTGGCGCATTCGCCGGCCGGGCTCGCCCTGGCGGTGACCGGCATCGCCGGTCCGGACGGCGGCTCTGCGGAAAAACCTGTCGGCCTGGTCTGGTTCGGCGTTGCCGTGGCTGGCCGGCCGGTGGTCAGCGAATGCCAGCTGTTCGCCGACAAGGGCCGTGATTTCATCCGCCGGGAGACGGTCCGTCATGCGCTTGAACTGGGTCTGCGCGCGCTCGCTGCGGATCAGGCCGTCGATGGCGCGCCGTAGATGATTTCGGCCCGTTTCTCGAACGCCTCGGAGAACATGCGGAAGGCGCGGTCGAACATGGTTCCCATCAACGCACCCAAAATGCGGCTCTTGAACTCGTAGTCGATAAAGAAGCAGACGTTGCAACCAGCGCCGTCCGCCGGGTCGAAGCGCCAGACATTGCTCAGATATTTGAAAGGGCCGTCGATGTATTTGACATCTATGGCGTTCTCGTCCGGCTTCAGCAGCACCTGCGTGGTAAAGGTCTCGCGGATCGCCTTGTAGCCGATGCTCATGTCGGCGATGAGCAAGGTGCGCCCGTCGCGTTCCTTGCGTGAGCGAACCGTCAGTGCCTCGCAAAGCGGCAGGAATTGCGGATAGGATTCGACATCGGCGACCAGAGCGAACATCTGCTCCGGCGTATGCGCAACGCGGCGATGGGCTTCGAATTGTGGCATAAAACCAGTGTTAGGCGGACTTTTTGAGAAACGCTTCGCGCGCCGCGCGCAACCTGGCAAAGTCGTCCCCGGCATGGTGCGACGAGCGCGTCAGCGGGCTCGACGCTACCAGCAGGAAGCCCTTGGTCCTGCCGATCGTCTCAAAGGACTTGAATTCCTCCGGCGTGACGAAGCGGATCACCGGATGGTGCTTCTTCGACGGCTGCAGATATTGGCCGATGGTCATGAAGTCGACATTGGCCGAACGCAAATCGTCCATCAGCTGCAGAATTTCGTTCCGCTCCTCGCCAAGGCCGACCATGATGCCGGACTTGGTGAAGATCGAGGGGTCAAGCTCCTTGACCCGCTGCAAGAGCCTGATCGAGTGGAAATAGCGCGCGCCCGGCCGAACCGTCAGATAGTTAGACGGCACGGTCTCGAGATTATGGTTGAAAACATCCGGCCTGGCCGCCACCACGATCTCCAGCGCACCGTCCTTGCGCAGGAAATCGGGCGTCAGGATTTCGATCGTCGTCGACGGGGTTGCTGCCCTGATCGCACGGATGACATCAGCAAAATGCTGGGCCCCGCCGTCGGCCAGATCGTCGCGATCGACGGAGGTGATGACGACATGGCTCAAGCCCATTTGCTTGACCGCATGCGCGACGCGCGCCGGCTCGTCGGGATCGAGTGCGGTCGGGATGCCGGTGGCGACATTGCAAAAGGCGCAGGCCCGCGTGCAGATCTCGCCCATGATCATGAAGGTGGCGTGCTTCTTCTCCCAGCACTCGCCGATATTGGGGCAGCCCGCCTCTTCGCAAACCGTCACCAGTTTGTGAGACTTCACGATTTCGCGCGTCTCGGCATAGCCTTTCGACATCGGCGCCTTGACGCGGATCCAGTCAGGCTTGCGCAGTACGTCCTGATCCGGCTTGTGCGCCTTTTCGGGATGCCGCAGGCGCGGCGCATTGGCAATCGTGTCGAGGACGGTGACCATGTGAAACCCGGCTCATTGGCAAGCGCTTGTCCAGCGCTCGCTCTACCCACGTCATCTAGGACTTTTCGGCGAAAAGAAAAAGGCCGCGATCACGCATGCCGCGGTGGCCTTTTTCGCATAGCAAGTGCCGACAGAGGTTAGCGGCGCACCAGTCGTCCGACCGCAATCAGAATGCAGGCACCGATGAAGCCGGTGATCAGATAGGCGATCCAGCCGACGCCGAAGATGCCGATGTTCAGGGCCTGCAAGATGGCATTCAACACTATTGCGCCGACAATGCCGAGAACGATGTTCATGAGGATGCCGGTATTGCTCTTCATGACCATCTCGGCGAGCCATCCCGCCAGGCCGCCGATGATGATGGCTGCAACCCAGCCCACGCCGTTCATTTCCATATGCCCTCTCCTTGTATGATGGATGATGCCTGCGAAACGAATTGCTCTGCCGTCGAGTTCCTCTGTGTCTTCCGTGTGAGACTCGCCCAACTAATTTATCATGCATTCAGTGCGCGGCCATAGGCGTCGAGTACACTCTCCTTCATCATCTCCGACAGCGTCGGGTGCGGGAAGATCGTGTGCATCAGCTCTTCCTCGGTGGTCTCCAGATTCATCGCCACGACGAAGCCCTGGATCAGTTCGGTTACTTCTGCGCCGACCATGTGGGCACCCAGCAACTGGCCGGTCTTCTTGTCGAAAATGGTCTTGACGAAGCCTTGGTCTTCGCCCAGCGCAATCGCCTTGCCGTTTGCGGCGAACTGGAAGCGGCCGACGCGGATGTCCTTGCCATCGGCTTTCGCTTTGGCTTCCGTCAGTCCGACCGAGGCGACTTGCGGATTGCAATAGGTGCAGCCCGGGATCTTCAGCTTGTCGATGGCATGCACGCCGGGGAAATTGGCGATCTTTTCCACACAGACCACGCCCTCATGCTCGGCCTTGTGGGCGAGCATCGGCGGTCCGGCAACGTCGCCGATGGCGTAGACGCCCGGCACATTTGTCTTGCCGTAGCCGTCGACGACGACGCAACCGCGGTCCGTCTTCACGCCGAGCGTCTCGAGGCCGAGGTTTTCGATGTTACCCTGTACGCCGACGGCCGAGATCATACGATCGGCGGTGATCTTCTCGACCTTGCCGTCCTTCATCTCGACATGCGCCGTGACCGAGTTAGTGCCCTGCTCGACCTTGGTCACCTTGGCTTCTAGAATGATCTTCATGCCCTGCTTCTCGAACTGCTTCTGCGCGAATTTCGAGACCTCGGCGTCCTCGACCGGCATCACAGCCGGCAGCAGTTCGACCACCGTCACCTCGGCGCCCATGGTGCGGTAGAACGAGGCGAACTCGATGCCGATGGCGCCCGAGCCCATCACCAGCAGCGATTTCGGCATCTCTTTCGGCACCATGGCCTCGAAATAGGTCCAGATCAACTTGCCGTCCGGCTCGATGCCGGGCAATGCGCGCGGCCTCGCTCCGGTCGCCAGAATGATGTGCTTGGCGCTGTAGGTGCCCTCGCCCTTGACGCCCTTGGGCGCCGGCGGCTGCGGCTCCATCGGCTTCTTCGACGATTTCGACACGACGATCTCGCCAGGTTTGGTCAGCTTGGCTTCGCCCCAGATGACGTCAACCTTGTTCTTTTTCATCAGGAAGCCGACGCCGCCGTTGAGCCGCAGCGAGACCTTTCGCGAGCGATCGACGACGGCGGCTGTGTCGACGCTGACCTTGCCATCGATCTTCAGGCCGTAGTCCTTCAGATGATCCGAATAGTGCATGATCTCGGCGGAGCGCAGAAGCGCTTTGGTCGGAATGCAGCCCCAGTTGAGGCAGATGCCGCCCAAGTGCTCGCGCTCGACGATCGCCGTCTTGAAGCCAAGCTGGGCCGAACGCACTGCAGTGACATAGCCGCCGGGGCCGGAGCCGATGATGATGACGTCGTAGTTCTCAGCCACGGCTTTCTCCTTCACAATTCCAACATGAGGCGCACGAGCGGCGCCAGCGCTTGCCCGACGTTCCGCGTGTTTTCTGCGTCCAGGTGGACGCCGTCGAGCGGCGTGGTTTTGGCTACCGTGCCGGCATCGAAGAAGCCGCAGCCGGCCTCGTCGGCAAGGGCGGAATATTGCGGCGCCAGCCGCTTTGACGCGTCATCGCCGCCGGCGAACATTTCCTTGAACTCGGCGTTTTCCGTGCGGCTGACTACGGGCGGCGCGACGATCAGGATCTGCGGCGCCGGCCAATCGAACGGGTAATCGTGACCGCGCACGATATCGATCAGGCGTTGCATGCCTTGCTTGGCCGCGACCGGATTACCATGAATCCACGGCTTCATATCGTTGGCGCCGAGCATGATGACGATCAAGTCGATCGGTGCGTGCGTCGTCAGGATGGTTGGCAACAGCCTTGCGCCATTACGGTCCGCCCCGGCCAAGTGATCGTCGAAGGCGGTGGTTCGGCCATTCAGGCCTTCGGCGATGACCTCGACGCCGCTGCCCAACGCTGCCTGCAGCACGCTCGGCCAGCGATCTTCCAGCGGATGCCGGCCGAGGTTTGCCGCGTCATAGCCCCAGGTAAGCGAATCGCCGTAGCAGAGGACCGTCTTCATGTGCCTGCCCCGCCGAAACCCGGTTGCGAGCGCGCCAATCGCCAGCGGACGAAAAGCCACTGGACCAGCACCGTAGCGATGCCTGGCAGGACGAGACCGGCGACTACGGGAAGATCGCCCGACCCCTGGCTCTTGCCTGGGGGCTGGGAGAAAGTCCAGCCGATCAGGGCAACTCCAACGAGCACAAAAAACGCTACCCCTATGGTCGCCGTCAGGTTTGTTGCCCGTCGTGGGTCCGACATGAATTGTGCGATGAAGAACGCGACCGTCACGAGGACGGTGACGAGAGCAGAGATCATGAACACAAGGATGTACTCTACGTCGGCATTGGTGGCGACGGCGAGCCACTGCGCCACCAATCCGCCCGCCAAACCGGAAAGAAAGAAGGCAAAAAGGCTGGTGAAGAATTTCCGCACCGCCCTGTTCCCCTCTCTTAAACCAGCATGCCCATCGGGTTTTCGACCATGCGTTTGAAGGCGACGAGCAGCTCGGCGCCGAGCGCACCGTCGACGGCGCGGTGATCGGTCGACAACGTCACCGACATGACCGTGGCGATCTTGATCTCGCCGTTCTTGACCACCGCGCGTTGCTCGCCGGCGCCGACCGCCAGGATCGTCGCATGCGGCGGGTTGATGACGGCAGAAAAATCCTTGATGCCGAACATGCCGAGATTGGACACCGCCGTGGTGCCGCCCTGATATTCTTCCGGCTTCAGCTTGCGGCTGCGGGCGCGGCCGGCAAGATCCTTCATCTCGCTGGAGATGACGGACAGCGTCTTTTCGTCGGCACGCCGGATGATCGGGGTGATCAGGCCGCCGGGGATCGATACGGCAACGCCGACATCGGCATGCTTGTGCTTGACCATGGCGTTTTCTGTCCACGACGCATTGGCGTCCGGTACCGCCATCAGCGCCATGGCCAGAGCCTTGATGACCATGTCGTTGACCGAAAGCTTGTAGGCCGGCGTTTCGCCCTTCTCGGTCTTCTTCACCGGGGCGGCCGCATTGATCTGCGTGCGCAGGGCCAGAAGCGCGTCGAGCTCGCAGTCGAGCGTCAGATAGAAATGCGGGATGGTGGTTTTGGCCTCGACCAGCCGCCGCGCAATGGTCTTGCGCATATTATCGTGGGGGACCAGCTCGTAGGAGCCTTCGGCAAACAGTTTGAGCACCTGCTCGTCCGACATTGCCTTGGGCGCTGCGGCCGCAGGTGCCGGAGCGCCAGCGGGCGCCGCTTTTGCTGCTGGTGCCGCCTTGGCGCCGCCACTGGAAATTGCGGCATCGACATCGGCCTTTACCACGCGGCCGCGGGGGCCGGAGCCTGTCAGCGCCGCGACATCTATACCAGCTTCGCTGGCGATGCGCCGGGCCAGCGGCGAGGCGAAGATGCGCTCACCGTTTGCGTGGCCGTTGGCGACCGGCACCGCTTCCGCCTCAGGCGCAGGTGCGGCAGGCTCCTGCTTCGACGCTTCGGGTTTTGATGTTTCCGCTTTGGCGGCTTCCGCTTTCGGAGCCTCAGCCTTTGCCGGCGCGGCGCCGTCACCGCTTTTCGCGACGGCCGCCGCATCCTCGCCCTCAGCCGCCAACACCGCGATCAGCGCATTGACCTTGACGCCTTCAGTGCCGGCCGGAACCACCAGCTTGGCAACCGTGCCTTCGTCGACGGCTTCGACTTCCATCGTTGCCTTGTCCGTCTCGATCTCGGCAATCACGTCGCCCGGCGAGACCTTGTCGCCTTCCTTGACCAGCCACTTGGAAAGGTTGCCCTCTTCCATTGTGGGCGAAAGCGCCGGCATGGTGATGTTGATCGGCATTTTGTCCTCCCGCCCTGCTCAGCGATACGTGACGGCTTTGACCGCCTCGACGACCTCGCCGACATTGGGCAGCGCCAGCTTTTCGAGGTTCGCCGCATAGGGCATCGGCACGTCCTTGCCGGCAATTGTAATGACCGGTGCATCGAGGAAATCGAAGGCGCGCTGCGAGACCTGATTGGCGACATGGTCGCCGACCGAGTTCTGCGGAAAGCCTTCCTCGACCACCACGAGGCGATTGGTCTTTTTGACCGAGGCGATGATCGTGTCGAAGTCGAGCGGGCGGATGGTGCGCAAGTCGATTATCTCGGCATCGATGCCCATGCCGCGCAACTCCGCCTCGGCCTTGATCGCGTAGGTCATGCCGATGCCGAACGAGACGATGGTCACGTCCTTGCCGGATTTGTGAATGCGCGCCTTGCCGATCGGCAGCACGAAATCGTCCATCTTCGGCACGTCGAAGGAGTGGCCGTAAAGGATTTCGTTCTCGAGGAAGATGACCGGGTTCGGGTCACGGATCGCCGCCTTGAGCAGACCCTTGGCGTCGGCGGCGGTATAGGGCATCACCACCTTCAGGCCGGGAATATGGCTGTACCAGGCGGCATAGCATTGCGAATGCTGCGCGGCGACGCGGGCAGCCGCGCCGTTCGGGCCGCGAAAGACGATCGGGGCGCCCATCTGGCCGCCGGACATGTAGAGCGTCTTGGCGGCTGAATTGATGATCTGGTCGATCGCCTGCATGGCGAAGTTGAAGGTCATGAATTCGACGATCGGCTTCAGGCCGGCCATCGCCGCGCCAACACCAACGCCGGCAAAGCCGTGCTCGGTGATCGGCGTGTCGACTACGCGCCGCGGACCGAATTCCTGCAACAGGCCTTGTGTGATCTTGTAGGCGCCCTGGTACTCGGCGACTTCCTCGCCCATGACGAAGACGTCGCCGTCGCGGCGCATTTCCTCCGCCATTGCATCGCGCAAGGCTTCACGCACTGTGGTCGAGACCATTTCGGTGCCGGCCGGGATGTCCGGATCGGCGGCAATTTCCAGCTTGGGCGAGGCGGCAACAGGTGCTGCCGCTTCGTTCTTGGCCGGAGCAGCCGCGGGCGCTTCCGCTTGCGACTCAATAGCCTCCTCGCCGATACCTTCGCCTGCCTCGTCGATGTCTTCGCCATCGACGGCCAGCACGGCGATCAGCGTGTTGACTTTGACACCCTCGGTGCCGGCAGGAACCACGATCTTGGCAAGCGTACCGTCGTCCACGGCTTCGACTTCCATCGTTGCCTTGTCGGTCTCAATCTCGGCAATGGCGTCACCCGCCGCGACCTTGTCGCCCTCTTTCTTCAACCACTTGGAAACATTACCCTCTTCCATGGTCGGCGAGAGGGCGGGCATGAGAATTTCGATCGGCATGTCCTTGCCCTCTCGTTAAAGTACGATGTCGGTCCAGAGCTCGGACGGATCCGGCTCCGCGTCGTTCTGGGCAAATTCTGCGGCATCGGCGACAATGTCGCGGACTTCCTTGTCGATGGCCTTGAGCTCGTCCTCACTTGCCCATTTCTTGTCGAGCAACCGCGCTTTGACCTGCTCGATCGGGTCACGTTCGGAGCGCATTTTCTGCACTTCTTCCTTGGAGCGGTATTTTGCCGGATCCGACATCGAATGGCCGCGGTAACGATAGGTCTGCATTTCGAGAATGAGCGGCCCGTTGCCGGCGCGGCACCATTCGGCGGCGAGGTCGCCGGCTGCCTTTACAGCGCGTACATCCATGCCGTCGACCTGGATGCCTGGAATCTTGAAGGACGCGCCGCGATGCGAGAAATCCGTCTCGGCCGACGAGCGCGAGACCGAGGTGCCCATGGCGTAGCGGTTGTTCTCGATGATATAGATCACCGGAAGCTTCCACAGCGAGGCCATGTTGAAGCTTTCGTAGACTTGGCCTTGATTCGCGGCGCCATCGCCGAAATAGGTCAGCGTCACATTGTTGTTGCCGCGATAGCGGTTGGCGAACGCAATGCCGGTGCCGAGCGACACTTGCGCGCCGACGATGCCGTGGCCGCCGTAAAAATGCTTCTCCTTGGAGAACATGTGCATCGAGCCGCCCTTGCCTCTGGACAGGCCGCTACGGCGCCCGGTCAGTTCGGCCATGACGCCGCGCGGCGACAACTCCATGGCCAGCATATGACCATGGTCGCGATAGGCGGTGATCATCTGGTCGCCATCGATCAGCGCCATCTTCATGCCGGTAACGACGGCTTCCTGGCCGATGTAGAGGTGGCAGAAACCGCCGATGAAGCCCATGCCGTAAAGCTGGCCGGCCTTTTCCTCGAAGCGGCGGATGAGCAGCATGTGCCGGTAGGCGGCAAGCTCCTGGTCTTTGGTGAATTCAACAGGCTTTGGGGTGGAAAGGCCCGGCGTTTTGCCGTCCGATTTGGATTTGGCAGGCGCTTTTCTGGTGGCGGTGGCCATGCATCACTCCCTGTTGGCGTCTCTTGGCGGACAGCGAGGGAGATCAGTTCTCCCACCGATTTGAGGCAGGCTAACATGCAGGGAAGGCTTTCGCCATGCCGAAAACGCATGGCTGTCATGCATCTAAGCAATTAAAATCATTGCAAATATCACCGATTAACTGAACTCCGGTTATCTTGCGACCGGCAGCATGATGGTGATCTCGTCCGCGTGGGACAGATTAAGCGCCTTGCGCGCCTGCTCGTCCAGCATGTCCTTCTCCAGGGTGCCCTCATGCATCAGCTGAACGCGGCGCTCGAGATCGATCCGGCGCGCCCTGACGGCATCGAGCCTGCCCTGCAATTCGGCAGTCTCAGCTTCGAGCTGATACTTGGAATAGATGCCGAACTCGCCATGATAGGCATGGAAGCCGAAATAAGTCAGGAACACCACGCAGAGCGAGGGGATGATCAGCCGGCCGGTGTTTCTTTGCTTGTGCTGGCGTGTCCACATGGTCCGAATCCTCTACGCCGCCTTTGTCGCCCGATTGTGCTTAATGGACGGTTACAGCCTGTTGGATTCAGAGCCAGGAAGCAAAAAAGGGCGGGAATGTCCCCGCCCTCGCCGCCACGGATTTTCTCTCGAAATCAGCTTTTCACGATCGACTTGCCGGCATATCGCGCCTGCTTGCCGAGCTCCTCCTCAATGCGGATGAGCTGGTTGTACTTGGCCATGCGATCCGAGCGTGACAGCGAGCCCGTCTTGATCTGCCCGCAATTGGTAGCAACGGCGAGGTCGGCGATGGTCGAATCCTCGGTCTCGCCCGAGCGGTGCGACATCACCGCGGTATAGCCGGCCTTGTGCGCGGTCTCGACGGCGTCGAGCGTTTCGGTAAGCGAGCCGATCTGGTTGACCTTGACCAGGATCGAATTGGCGACGCCCATGCGGATGCCGTCGCGCAGCCGCGCCGTGTTGGTGACGAACAGATCGTCGCCAACCAGCTGCGTTTGCTTGCCGATGAGATCGGTCAGTATTTTCCAACCGTCCCAGTCATCCTCCGCCAGGCCGTCCTCAATGGTGATGATCGGGTAGTCGGCAGCAAGTTTGGCCAGATATCTGGCCTGCACCTTCGGGTCGCGGGTTTTCCTCTCGCCTTCATAGACGTAGTTGCCATCCTTGAAGAATTCGGTCGCCGCGCAGTCGAGGCCTAGCGCAACCTCCTCGCCGGGCTTGAAGCCAGCCTGCTCGATCGATTCCATGATGAAGTCGAGCGCGGCCGGCGCGCTCTTCAGGTTGGGGGCAAAGCCGCCCTCGTCGCCGACATTGGTGTTATGGCCGGCGTCCTTCAGCTTCTTTCGCAGCGTATGAAAGATCTCCGAGCCCCAGCGCACGCCGTCGCGCAGCGTCGGCGCGCCGATCGGCAGGATCATGAATTCCTGGAAATCGATCGGGTTGTCGGCATGCGCGCCGCCATTGATGATGTTCATCATAGGCACCGGCAGCACATGGGCCTTGGTGCCGCCGACATAACGATAGAGCGGCAGGTCGGCGGCTTCGGCCGCAGCCTTGGCCACAGCCAGCGACACGCCGAGGATGGCATTGGCGCCGAGCCGGCTCTTATTGGGCGTACCATCGAGCTCGATCATGGTCTGGTCGATATGAATCTGATTCTCTGCCTCCATGCCGCCGATCGCCTCGAACAGCTCGCCGTTCACCGCCTCGACCGCAGTGAGCACGCCCTTGCCGAGATAGCGGGGGCCGCCATCGCGCAGTTCGACCGCCTCATGCGCGCCGGTCGAGGCGCCGGACGGCACCGCGGCGCGACCCATCGAGCCGTCTTCGAGCACGACGTCGACCTCGACGGTCGGATTTCCGCGGCTGTCCAGGATTTCACGCCCGACAATGTCGATGATGGCCGTCATTGCGATGTCCCCGATTGATCGATTGAAGCGTCGCGCACCTCTTAGCCAAAGCGCCGCAAAACGCAATCGGGGCACTTGCAAATATTGCCCGTGCGCCACGGATTCACGAAGCACGAAGCGCTGTCATCATTTGTCATACGCGGCATGCCGGTTTCTGGTTTATGGCTGTTGTCGCGCGGGGCGAAACAGGAGGAGTTTCGCCATGTCCCAGTTGAGCGGTATTGTGAGTTTGTTCCTGATCGCGGCTGCGTTCCTGACGTCGTGCGACAATCAGCAACCCCCGCAGGGATCGTCGCCTTTGCCGGCCCTGCAGATTGCGCAGTAGCATCCCGCCACATCGAAAGGCCCCCGATTTCCCGGGGGCCTTTTTGATTCCAGGAGACTTAGTCAGTGCCAGTAAGGCTCGACCTTGTAGTAGTTGTATGAGGCATCACGCGCGGCCTCGCCGTCGGCGCCGGTCAGCTCGTTGATCGAATAGGAAGGAGCGGCCATCAGCTGGTCTTTGGTGAACGGCACGACATAGCCGCCCTTGTTCTCGTCATAGTCAAGGCTCGCCCACGGAATGGCGTGGTATTTCTCGCCGATGCCGAGAAATCCACCAAAACCGATCACGGCAAACATGATTCCGTTCGACAGTTTGTCGAGCATGACGTCCTCGATGTCGCCGATATGAGTGCCTTCCGTATTGTAGACCGATGTGCCGATAACCCGCGAAGCGGCGATGGCTTCGGTGTGTCCCGTCTGGGTCGTCATGGTGTGCTCCTCGTCGTCGTTGACATTAGATTTTGACAATGAGGGCCGCGGGCTAAGGTTCCAGGCGGGTTCGAAATTCTTCAAAGTTTTCCTGGCGGCGCTGCTGTGGCGCAACTGCTGGTTCAACCCACGCTTTTGGCAATGCGATCGAACGCCATCAGCCGTTCAAGCAATGCGGGAAGATCCTTTAGCGGCACCATGTTGGGACCGTCGGAAGGCGCGTTGTCGGGGTCCTGGTGCGTCTCGATGAAGACGCCGGCGACGCCAACCGCGACGGCCGCGCGCGCCAGCGTCTCGACAAAGCGCCGGTCGCCTCCAGACGAACCGCCCTGCCCACCCGGCTGCTGCACGGAATGGGTGGCATCGAAAATCACCGGCGCGCCGATCTCGGCCATGATCGGCAGCGCCCGCATGTCGGACACCAGGGTGTTGTAACCAAAGGATGCGCCGCGCTCGGTGACCAAGACATTGGCGTTGCCGGAGCCGATGATTTTGGCGACGACGTTCTTCATGTCCCACGGCGCGAGGAATTGCCCCTTCTTCACATTGACCACCTTGCCGGTTTTTGCCGCAGCAATCAGCAAATCGGTCTGGCGGCTGAGGAAGGCAGGAATCTGCAGGATATCGGCATGAAGCGCGACGATCGCGCATTGTTCCTCAGTGTGGACGTCGGTCAGGATCGGCAGCGCAAAGTTCTTGCGCAAGTCGTCGAAGATCGGCATTGCCGCTTCAAGTCCCGCGCCGCGCGTGCCGCCAAGCGAGGTGCGATTGGCCTTGTCGTAGCTGGTCTTGTAGACGAGCCCAATGCCGAGCCTGTCGGTCAATTCCTTTAGCGCACCGGCCATGTCGAAAGCGTGCTGCCGCGATTCCAGCTGGCATGGACCAGCGATCAGCGATAGGGGCGCGCTGTTGCCGAAAATGACTTTGCCGACCGCAACGGAAGAGTTCGGCATCAGTGGATTGAGCTTGTTCATGCGATCTCCCGGAAAATGAAGGCTGCGCCCTGCCCTGGCGCCGGCGGCACGATGGTATCACCGCCGCGCATGTGGTGTTCGACAGAATTGGCTGCAAGCAGCTTGGCGACGGCATCGCCGTGCCTAATCGAAAAGACGATCCCGGCAAAGCGGAGTTCAGATGGTGCGCCGGCAGGAATGCCGAAGCGTGCCGAATAGGCTGCAGGATCCAGAACGGTCACGACGGCATTCGGCAGCTCATAGACAGTGCCGCCGCCCTGCGCCTCGATTCCGGCTGCGATCGAAATCAAACGGCCTTGTTCGAAAGGTTCGCCAGTGACTGCCACGACTTCGACAATGCCGGTTGCGCCATTAGCGTGGGCCTGCAACGCAGTGCGGTCGACGTTCGGCGCATTGATCCGCTCGCAAGCGAAGAGAAAAGCGTCCGCTGTCTTGCCTGTAGCCGCGAAGGCCAGTTTGAACGATGCGGTGTCGCTCTTTCCCGCCGCATCGGTGAAGGCGCGCGAAAAGCTTAGCGCGTCTCCCGCCGACAGACCGGCTTCCATGTAGCGCGCGTGGTCCGCGGCGGCGCTTTCGGTGCCCAGCGCCACGGCAGAAAATCCTTCATCGCCGTTTTCTTCGCGATACGTGCGATCACGCACGACAAAGACATTGCGGTTCGCGATCGCCGTTGCCACGGCCTGCCGGTCAGCGACCGCGAGCGGCTCGAGATAGGTGCCGTCGGTGAGAAAGACACAGCAGTTTTGCGTTCCGAAAGGGTGGATACCTGTCGGCGCAACGGTAAAGCCGAGCAGGGCCAAGCGCGCCCGCGCAACATCGAGGCTTGCTGTCGGCAGCACCAGGTGATCGAGCGGATGAGGCCTTGCGGGGGTGTTTTCGGTCATGTCCCGCGCGATGTGCCTCATTCCTGAAAATGGTTCAAGGGCTTAGCCGGTGCCTCAGCGGCGATCGCAGGCCTCGGCCGCGAGGAGCCGACTTGCCGCCCGCAAAAATCATCCTAGCTCATTGCTATGGGAAGAGACCTTTTCATCGCCCTAGCCGTTATTGCGATAGCAGTTGTCGCCGTGCTGATCTGGAACGCGCCAAAGCGGCCGGGCGTCGATCCGACCGAAACCTCCGCGGCTCAGACGGAGTGAAGCGGGCTACGGCGCGGAGCCCCTCCGCGACGTCAAATCTGCCTTGGGAGGCGGTCAACTTGCAACGATGTCGGCCGAATAGCGTAATTCGCGCAGAGGTTTGACCCGGCTGGTCGTCTCTGCATAGAGCGGATGCGCCTTGTAGGCGGCGAGCGCCGCTTCGTCCTCGAACTCGGCGTAGACGACCACATCGATCTCATCCGAGAGCGGGTCGACCTTGGTGTTGAGCGTTACCTCGAAATGACGCGAATGAGGTATCTTGCCAAGCGCCAGGAGGCCCGTGCGCACTGCCTCGACATCCGCTTTATGCCGTGCGCTGAAGAAAACGATATGCCGGATCAACCCAGCCTCCTCGACCGTTGGACCGGCGTTCTTTTGTGTCAGCGGCAGCGTGCCGTCAATCGGCAGGTTTGTCGCGTCTGCGAACCGTAGGTGCGAAGAGAAACTACACCATGCTCGTTACATAGTGCACGATGCGGGTCACCTCCCTGACCGTCCTGTCGAGGTAGCGGCCTTGGTTGTAAATGCCGTCCCAGATCAGGAAAAAGGTGACAGTCGTGATGACGATGACATAACGCATGACTAAAACTAGCGCATATGGACGGTTGCAACCATAGCGATTCCAACGCTGCTGGGGACCCTTCCCCGAATTTAATGGCCTTTGTGGTCTGTCTGCTGCGATGCTTGCTGGCCAGAATGGCGCTACCGCCACAGGGCGCCTTGGAAAGATAACCCCGCTCGGCTTCGACGACCGCTTCCCGCCTCGATCGACCGACTGCCACACCATTATTCCGGCGGGATTTCGACGGACGCGCTGGATCCGGTCATGCCGCCGTCAAGCGGCGTTTCGCACCACCTGCTTGAAGAGGCCCCCTGTCTCAAACGGATTGGCCGTATCGGGGCAGTATCTTAACGCTGAGACAGTTTCGAGCCGACGTTCAAATCCTCGCCTCAAAGAGTGATGCGGTATTTTGCAAAGCCCGCTTCGCCCTCGCCCGCCGGCTCGATCTTCAGCGACTTCACTTGCGCAATAAACTCCTTCGCCTTGGCGCCGGTCTCGAATACGACGCGGGTTCCCGGCAGTGGCGCAAACGACCAGTTGGCGTCCGCCGACGGGTTGATGGTGCCTTTGCTGACGATATAGCGCACGATCACATCGCGGTTGGTGTCGGGCGCTTCGTAGATGATCTTCGAGGCATTGATCTCCGGGAAATTGCCCCCGCCGCCGGCTCGGTAGTTGTTGGTGGCGACGACGAATTTCCGCTTGGGGTCAATCGGTTTGCCGTCGAACATCAAGTCAATGATGCGGGTCGAGCCAGCATTCACCAGCCCGCCCTTTGAATCATATTTCGGTGGCTGCGACAGATCGATCTTGTATGTGACGCCGTCGATCACGTCGAAATTATAGGATGGGAAGTCAGTGTTGATGAGCGCCTGGTCGGCTTTGCCCGGTTCGATCCGGTTGAAGATGCCGGCCGACATTTCCAGCCATTCCTTCACCTCTGCCCCGGTGATTTCAACGGCGCGCACCGTGTTTGGATAGAGGTAGAGATCGGCGACGTTCTTGATGGCGATATCGCCCACCGCCACGTCGGTGTAATAGTCGGCGCCGTTGCGCCCGCCGGCCTTGAACGGTGCCGCCGCCGACAACAGCGGCATATCCTTCCACTCTGTGTTCTTCAGGATGTCCTTCAAATACCAGGTCTGCGCCTGGCTGACGATCTGCACCGATGGATCATCGGCGACCAGCGCAAAATAGGAATAGAGCGGCGCCGAGGTTTTGCCGACCGGCCGGCGCACATAGGCAAGCGTCGCCTCGTGGTCCTGTTTGAGCGCGTCGATGATGCGCTGGTCGTCCGCGACGGTCGGCTTGTTCGTTTTGTCGACCCGCTCAAAGATCGGCCTGGCCTCAGAGGTCGCCGAGACGATTTTCCACGTCGATCCGTCGCGCTCCAGCAACAGATCGATCAGCCCCATGTGCGAGCCCCAGAAGCCGGCCATGACGGCGGGCTTGCCTTGCAACGTGCCTTTCGCCGTATCGACGGCTTCCAGCGACTGAAAGTCCTTCTTGCCGGGGAAGACCAGATGCTGGTGACCGGTGAACACCGCATCGATACCTTCGACACCGGCAACGAAGAAGGAGGCGTTCTCCATCATGTCACTTTGCTTCACGTCGATGCCGGAATGGGAGAGCGCAATGACGATGTCGGCGCCTTCTTCCTTCATTTGCGGCACCCACGCCTTGGCCGCCTCGACGATGTCGCGTGTTTTGACGCTGCCCTCGAGATTTTTCAGGTCCCAGACCATGATCTGCGGCGGCACGAAGCCGATGATGCCGATCCTGATCGGTTGCTCGGCGCCCGACCCGTCTTTGATCTTCCTGTCGAGGATGACGTAAGGCTTGAGATAAAGCCTGTCGTCGCGCGGGTTCGCGGCGAGCTCCGTGCCGCGGATCAAATTCGCGCAGACAAACGGGAAATTGGCACCGGCCAGCACCTTGTCCATGAACGACAGGCCGTAGTTGAACTCGTGGTTGCCGAGGGTCGAGCATTCGTAGCCGAGCAGGTTCATGCCCTTCATGACCGGATGCAGATCGCCATCCTTCATCCCCCTCTCGTAGGCGATGTAGTCGCCCATCGGGTTGCCTTGCAGAAGGTCGCCATTATCGATCAGCATCGCGTTGGTTGCTTCCTTGCGCACGGCTTCAATCAACGATGCCGTTCGCGACAGCCCCATCGTGTCGTTAGCTTTGTCGGCGTAGTAGTCGTAAGGCAGCACATTCACGTGGATGTCGGTCGTCTCCATAATCCTCAGATGCGCCTGATTGGCTTGAGCCCGGGCGGAGAACGGGTGCAGCATGATCAGCGCTCCGCTGGCGGCGACGCCGGCGAGGAAATCGCGGCGTGAGACGAGGTGGCGCAATTGGGACATTCGTTTTCTCTTTCTTCCACGACGTGACAAGTCCTGCCCGAAGCAAAGCTTCGCGCCGAAATCCAGTCGAGTCCAGAAGCCGATTCCATCAAGAGGAGGTGACGCGCCGATGAATGTCCGGCAGCGAACAATCAGCCCTTATCGTCGTCGCCCTGCGTGATCAGCCGCGCGCTGCGCTGACCGGTGAAGTAGATCCATAGCCAACTCAGGGAAACCGCAAGCCGGTTACGAAAGCCGATCAGGAAGTAAATATGCGCCAAGCCCCATAGCCACCAGGCAAGCCGGCCGGTAAGCTTGATCCAGCCGAAATCGATGGCCGCCGCGCGCTTGCCTATCGTCGCCAAATCGCCGTCATGCCTGTAGCTGAAAGGACGCGGTGTCGCGTCACCGGCAAGCCTTGCCTTGATCGCCGTGGCGACGTGCCGTCCCTGCTGCTTGGCGGCGGGCGCGACGCCCGGCACCAGCCGGCCATCCGGCCGCAGGACGTGCGCTGCGTCACCGATGACGAAAATCTCCGGGTTTCCCGGCACACTCAAGTCGGGCTCGACAAGCACCCTGCCCGCGCGGTCCGCTGCCGCGCCGAGCCATTCGGCGGCCGGCGAAGCGGCGACGCCCGCCGCCCACAGGATTGTCCTGGCCGGCAAATGTGTGTCGCCGAAGACGACACCCTCGGCATCGCAGCGCGTAACCGCTCGGCCAAGTTCGACGGTCACGCCGAGCCGTTCGAGCGCCTTCATTGCATAATCGGAGAGTTCCGGCGCGAAATTGGCAAGAACGCGGTCGCCGGCCTCAATCAGCACCACACGCGTCTGCCGCGTGTCGATGTTGCGGAACTCGCCGCGCAGCGTGTCGTGCGCCAGTTCGGCAATGGTGCCGGCCAATTCCACGCCGGTCGGCCCGCCGCCGACGATCGCCAGCGTCAGCAGTGCCTGGCGCTGGGCGGGATCGGTTTCCCGCTCGGCCTGCTCGAAAGCCAAAAGAATACGCCGTCGAATGGTCGTGGCGTCCTCCAGCGTCTTCAGGCCCGGGGCGAATGGCTCCCATTCGTCATGGCCGAAATAGGCGTGCCGCGCGCCGGTGGCCAGCACCAGCGTGTCGTAAGCGACGGTGCCGCCGTCCTGCAGCAGCACCCGCTTGCCGGTGCGGTCGATGCCAGTCACAGTGGCAAGCAGCGTCGTCACGTCCTTGCGTTTGCGCAGGAGATGGCGGATCGGCCAGGCGACTTCGGAGGTTGCCAGCGCCGTCGTCGCCACCTGGTAGAGCAGCGGCTGAAAGAGGTGATGATTGCGCCTGTCGATCATGGTGATGCGCACCGGCGCGCCGGCAAGTGCGCGGGTGAATTCGAGGCCGCCGAAACCGGCGCCTACGACGACGACGTGATGGTTGGCTGTGTTCATCTCACTCATCCCTCTCGCCAAGGCTGATGTAAGTATCGTTGTGCAGTGCAGCAATGCCTGCGCTGCAACTGCCTGGGAGTCGTCGCTTGATGTCGTGAATACGCATGCTGCGGACTCGTTCCCGGATATAGCCTGCGTCCAGGATACTACTTGGTTGGAACTGTATATTGCAGGTGAAGCATGGCTAGCGATGAAGACGAAGGCTCAGCGCAGTACGCCTCGCCTCCTTGTTTTATGCACGAGCTCGATCCGGAGTTCCAAGCGCCGCTATCCGACTGGACCGACGTAAGGCGCTGGCGCAAGGCCGAGCGCGAGCGGTTGATCGCATCCCGCCTTGCCGTTTCAGGCGACACGCGCGCAGCTATGTCGCAGCGCATTGCCGAAGGGCTCGACGCGGTGATCGGCGACATCGCCGGCCGTTTGGTCAGCCTCTACTGGCCGTTTCGCGGCGAGCCGGACCTGCGCCCGTGGATGGAAACCGTTAACGCGCGGGGCGGGCGCACGGCGTTGCCCGTCGTCGTCGAGAAAGACCGGCCGCTTGTCTTTCGCGCCTATGCCCACGGAGACCGGCTGGAGAAGGGCGTCTGGAATATCCCGATACCGGCTGACGGTGATCCGGTGTTGCCCGACGTCGTCATTTCGCCGATCGTCGGCATCGATCCCGGGCAGTTCCGCTTGGGTTATGGCGGCGGCTTCTTCGATCGCACGCTTGCCGCGATGCCGTTCAAGCCGCTGGTCATCGGCGTCGGCTACGAGTTGCAGCGCATCGTCACCATCTACCCGCAGCCGCACGATATTCCGATGGACCGTGTGGTGACTGAGGCATCCAAGGCCTAGGCGAGTTCGGGGCCTAGGCGAGTTCAGGCTTCATTCCCACGGCTGTGCGATCGACGATTTCGCGCAAGGCAAAGGACGAATTGATCTTCGTCACATGCGGCATTGCCGACAGCCACTCCTTGTGGATACGTTCGTAGTCGACGAGATCCTTTGCCGCTATGCGCAGGATGTAGTCATATTCGCCCGACATCAAATGGCAGGACAAGACGTTCGGGCAGCGCTTTATCGCTGCCTCGAAATCCGACAACGTCTTCTCGAATTGCCCGGACAGCGATATATGCACGATCGCCGTCATCTGGTGCCCAAGTGCAGCGTTGGACAGCCGGGCGTGATAGCCGCGGATGGTTCCGGATTTCTCCAGATTGTCCAGCCGCCGCGAGCAGGCCGACTGGGACAGGCCGACCTTCTCGGCGAGCGCTGCGTTGGGTATCCGCCCATCCTTCTGCAACGTCTCGAGAATGGCGATATCAATCCTGTCGAGCGGCATTTTTGCGGGTTCCTGCGACAATTCTAATGTTTCGCGCAACGATTATCGAACAGTGGCTTCTCAGGCAAGCGCATTCGCAAACACTTACCGAACGATTCGTGGTTCACTATCTCTAGACAGGGAACGAGCCCCAAAGGGCCGGATCAGGAGAAGAACGATGCGCATCGGCTGCCCCCGGGAAATCAAGAATCACGAATATCGCGTCGGCCTGACGCCGGGTTCGGTCCGCGAATATGTCGCGCATGGCCATGAAGTGCTGATCGACCCCGGCGCCGGCGCCGGCATCGGCGCCGACGACAACGCGTATCGTGCCGCCGGCGCCACGATCGCCAAGACGGCAGCCGACGTTTTTGCCAAGTCCGACATGATCGTGAAGGTCAAGGAGCCGCAGCCCAACGAATGGGTTCAGCTCCGCGACGGCCAGATCCTCTATACCTATCTGCATCTTGCCCCGGATCCGGAGCAGACCAAGGGCCTGCTGGCCTCCGGCGTGACCGCGATAGCCTACGAGACCGTCACCGACGAGCGCGGCGGTCTGCCGCTCTTGGCGCCGATGTCGGAAGTTGCCGGCCGCCTGTCGATCCAGGCGGGTGCAACGGCGCTGCAAAAGGCCAATGGCGGCCGCGGCGTGCTGCTTGGCGGCGTGCCCGGCGTGCTCCCCGGCAAGGTAACCGTGCTCGGCGGCGGCGTCGTCGGCCTGCATGCTGCACGGATGGCCGCCGGCCTTGGCGCCGACGTCACCATCATTGACCGCTCGATCCCGCGCCTGCGTCAGCTCGACGACATCTTTGGCGGCCGCGTCCACACCCGCTACTCGACCGTCGAGGCGCTGGAAGAAGAATGTTTTTCGGCTGACATCGTCGTCGGCGCCGTGCTGATCCCGGGGGCAGCAGCGCCCAAGCTGGTGACGCGCGAGATGCTGTCGGGCATGAAGAAAGGCGCCGTGCTGGTCGACGTCGCCATCGACCAGGGCGGCTGCTTCGAGACCTCGCACGCCACCACCCATGCCGAGCCGACCTATGAGGTCGACGGCGTCATCCACTATTGCGTCGCCAACATGCCGGGTGCGGTGCCGGTCACCTCGGCCCACGCGCTCAATAATGCGACGCTGCATTATGGCCTGCAGCTCGCCGACAAGGGCCTCAAGGCGCTGGTAGACGACCACCATCTGCGCAACGGGCTGAACGTCCACAAGGGCAAGATCACGAATCGCGCGGTGGCCGAAGCGCTCGGTTACGAGCTGGTCGAACCGAAGGCCGTTCTCGCCGCCTGAGCTGTCCGAATCTGCCTCTCCAGTGCCCGTCGGATTCGTCCGACGGGTTTTTCTTATGTCGAAAAACTGAAAAGTGTCGGGCGCGCGGAATAACCGGACAACAAAAAAGCGGAGCCAAAGCCCCGCTTCCTCGGTAGTCGAAAATTCCCGCCGGTTCATCCGCGGTCGGCAAATCGATCGACGGTGTCTTTCTACCGCTTGTATGCGACGGGAGTACGACAGCCCCAAGCCGGTGCAACTGTCCGGTTACGCGCGGTCGATCCGGCACTGATAGCAATTGTTGCGCGCCGAGCGGATGTGGACGTAAGCGATGTCGTCGCGTTCGAATAACGTCTCTGCCCGTGCGGCAATGGCGTCGGTCGGAATGACGCCGCCGCTGCCGTAAACGATGCGGTCGTCCTTGCCATAACCGCGCACAATGTAATCGCTGCTTTCGAGCATTTCGGGAAGCATTTTCCCCTCGGCGGCGCGTTCGCATTCTTTCGCATGCAGAAAGATCGGCCCCGTTTCGGCATAAGGCTGCAGCTCCGGAAAAGGTCGATAGGCCAAAACAAGATAGGCCTCTCCCAAAGCAATATTTTTCAAGCAATGACGGCAAGGCACGCCGTCGCCATCCGAAATTTGCCGCTCTGGCTTCAAGCCATAAGCATCCGGCCCGCCGCGCTGAAGTGCCCGGACAGCATTGGTTGGCAAGGCTTTGAATTTTAGCGTCATGACAAAATCTCCGGTGTCGTCGACCGGAAATTATGCTCGCAAGACAGCGTTTCCCACCCGATTCCTGCCGAAATGGATCAATCCATCAGCGCGTCGAGACCACGAACCAGACCTTTGATCTGCTGTACCCGTCTGATGGCGAGCAGCGTGCCCGCCACGTAAGGCGCTGCGGACGAGCCGGCGTCGTGGCGTATGGTCAGCCGCTCGTCTGGCAAACCGAACAGCGCCTCGCAGGACAGGATGTAGGACGGCAGGCGAAGCGCGTGCACTTGCACCCCCTCGCCTGCGCCGACCGCACCACCGCGTGTGGCCGGCACGCCGGAGACCTCGGAGACCGGCTTTGCCGTTGAGGCCTTGCGGATGTCGGCCAGCGCTTCAGCAAGCTCTCGTGCGGTTCCGGAGGGCGCGTCGGGCTTCTTTGCACTAGCATAATCGATGACCTCGACATCCGGCACGTATTTTGCCGCCATAAGTGCAAACCGCTTCATCAGCGTGGCGGTGATGGAAAAGTTGCCAGCGGCAACAACGCCGACGCCATTGGCGCGCGCCGCGGCGTCGATCTCGGCATAGTCGGCAGCTCCCAGTCCCGACGTGCCGATCACCGTGTGCCGTCCGTTGTCGATGGCGAGCAGCACATGGTCTTTCACGACATGCGGCTTGGTAAAGTCGACCAGCACGTCCGACGGCGCCTCCAGCGCCTCGGCCAGCGAGGCCGAAACGGCAATACCATTAGCCGGCATACCAACCAGCAGACCGGAATCCTGCCCCGCGCCGCTGCGTGATACAGCCCCGGCCAGCGCCATGTCGCCTTGCGCCCCGATCGCCGGAACCAGCGCTTTGCCGACCCAGCCGGTCGCGCCGGCCATTACCACGCGTATTGCCATCGTGCGATCCTCCATCACCCATCGGGTTTTTAGACGATAGCGATATGGAAAGAGCCAAGCTCATTCAAGTCGAGCTCGCCTTTGAGTGTTGATCCAGAGACTCTGGGACATTGCAAAGACAAGCTGAAGCGCGGATGAACGGGCCTGAAAATCAGGGCCGCATGACGCTGGCCGCGCGCTCGGCAAAAGACATCGGATGTACGACCTCCTTTTTTTGCGCCACTGGCGTAAAGCCGAGTTTTTGATAGAGCGGCAGTGCTGCTGGGTGATCGAGGGTGCAGGTCTGCACCGTCACCCGCTTTGGCCCGTGCGACCATGCCGCGGCGATTGCCGCACCGAGGAACCAGCGGCCGATGCCTTGCCCGGTCGCGTGCTCCATCATTCCGAAATAAGCGAGTTCCACTTCCTCCGGCAAATGCGGCTTGAGGTCGAAGAAGCCGGCCGGCGCACCATCCAGATAAAGCACCCTGATGTCGCGGTCCTCCCGGTGGATGCCCGCCGCAAGCTCCTCGTCGCTCAGCCTCAGCACATTGACCCAGTGCCATTTGCGGCCCACCCGATCCATCAAATAGCGGTAGAAATGCAGCGGAATGTCTTTGGTCTTGAGCAGCGCGATCTGGCGGTTGTACGGCAGCGGCGGCGAATACGCAGGCGGCACATGCATTTCGAGAAACGTCACGGTGACGTCGATGTCTTCCAGCGATCCGTCTTCCATCCCCGTCAGTCCTTGCCCGTCACGACGGGCGTGTCGGAAAGCCCGCCCCATTCGGTCCATGAACCGTCATAAAGCCTGTTGTCGGCATGGCCAAGCGTCTCCAAAGCCAGCGTGACAGCTGCCGCGGTGACGCCCGACCCGCAGGAGGTGACGACCGGCTTCGACAGGTCGATGCCGGCTCCTTCGATCACTTTTCGCAGCCTGTCCTTCGGCAACAATTCGCCGTTTTCCGAAAGCGCCGAAAACGGCACGTTGTGCGCGCCCGGCATATGGCCGGAGCGGATGCCGGGGCGCGGCTCCGGCTCGGTGCCGGCAAAACGGCCAGGCGAGCGCGCGTCGGCGATCTGGCTCTCCCCCGTCTCGACGATCCGGCGCATGTCGGCAAGGCTGGCGACGCGGGCGGCATCGAAGTTGGCATAAAACACGCAAGGCGCGATCTTCGTCGGCTCCGCCGTCACCGGCCGTCCGGCGGCTTTCCAACGATCGAAGCCGCCGTCGAGTATATAGACCTGGAACACGCCCATGACGCGAAACAACCACCAGGCGCGCGGTGCAGAAAAGAACCCTGGCCCGTCATAGACAACAATCGTGTCATCGGCCGAAATACCCATCGCGCCGACATATTGCGCGAAATGCTGCGGCGACGGCAGCGTGTGCGGCAGAGCCGCGTCGGGGTCCGAAACCGCATCCTGGTCGAGGAAGCGGGCGCCTGGAATATGCGCTACGTCGTACTCGGCGCGCGCGTCACGCTTTTGCGCCGGCAGATACCAGGACGCGTCGACAATCGTCAGGCCGGGTTCGCCGAGCCGCTTCTGTAACCAATCGGCATCGATGGTGAAAGGACTGTCGTCGGCCATCTTTTCTCTCCTGTCCCGCCCGTCGCAGTCCTATATCAGGCTGGCGGCATAGGACCAAAGCGAATGCGGAAGCGCCGGTTCTCGCGGCCCTTCTTCTCGATCTTGCCGATATGGATCTCGCCGATTTCGCTGGTGCTCTTTACATGGGTGCCGCCGCAAGGCTGGCTGTCGATCGAAGCGTTCTCGCCGATGCAGACCAATCGGATCCTTCCCGTGCCGGCCGGGGGCCGCACATTCTTGGATTTCACCAAGCCCGGATTGGATGCCAGTTCCTCGTCGGAAATGAGCCGGGTGAAGATCGGGTGGTCGGCTCGCACCAGCTCCATCAGTCTGGCCGTCACGTCTTCCTTGGTAAAGCCGGCGTCCGGGATGTCGAAATCGATACGGCTGTCGTCCTCGGAAACCGCGGCGCCGGTGATCGGGAATGGACAGACGACGGTAAGCAGGTGGCAGGCAGAATGCATGCGCATCAGCAACTGCCGCCGCGGCCAGTCGATGGCGAGCCTCATGCGCTCGCCCACCTTTGGAACTGCCTGCTCCGGCGCCGGCACATGGATGATCTCGTCCTTGGTTTCGCCGGTGATCGTAGCGGCAATCGCTATGCCGGTGCCGTCGGCGCGTTTGAGGCTGCCGGTGTCGCCCGGCTGCCCGCCCGATGTGGCGTAAAACACCGTCCGGTCCAGAATGATGCCGCCGCGATCATTGACTGCGACGACGGTGGCGTCGGCCGTCCCCAGATAGGCGTCGTCACGAAACAGCGCTTCGGTCTTGTGCGCCATCACGCAACCCTTTCGAACGGTACCGAAATCGTGCTCTGTTGCTCCATCCATCCCGGCACCGGCAGCTTTTTTTCGCGCAGGAATTCAGGATTGAACAGCTTCGAATGGTAGCGCGTGCCGTAGTCGCAAAGCATGGTCACGATGGTGTGGCCGGGGCCTAGCTCGCGCGCCAGGCGAATGGCGCCGGCAATGTTGATGCCCGTCGAACCGCCAACGCAAAGCCCCTCCTCCTGGATCAGGTCGAATACGATCGGCAGCGCGTCCTCGTCGGGGATCTGGAAGGCAAAATCGGGTGTAAAGCTTTGGAGGTTGGCGGTGATCCGCCCCTGCCCGATGCCTTCGGTGATCGAACTGCCCTCGGATTTCAGCTCGCCGCTGGTGTAGAAGGAATAGAGCGCTGCCCCCAGCGGATCGGCCAGCGCGATCTTGACCTGGTTGTTTTTGGCCTTCAGCCCGAAACCGACGCCTGCCAGAGTGCCGCCGGAACCGACCGCCGATACGAAACCATCCACCTTGCCGTCGGTCTGGTTCCAGATTTCTTCGGCCGTGGTGCGGATATGGCCGTCACGGTTGGCGACATTGTCGAACTGGTTGGCCCAGATCGCGCCGTTCGGCTCGCTCTTGGCCATCTGCTCGGCCAGCCGGCCCGACAGCTTCACGTAGTTGTTCGGGTTCTTGTAAGGCACGGCCGGCACTTCGATCAACTCGGCGCCGAGCAGTTTGATGGTATCCTTCTTCTCCTGGCTCTGGGTGTCGGGAATGACGATCACCGTGCGGTAGCCGAGCGCCTTGGCAACCAGTGTCAATCCGATGCCGGTATTTCCGGCCGTCCCCTCGACGATGACTCCGCCGGGCCGCAGCAGCCTGCGCTGCTCCGCGTCGCGGATGATAAACAGGCCGGCGCGGTCCTTTACCGACTGCCCGGGATTCATGAATTCGGCCTTGCCCAGGATCTCGCAGCCGGTTGCTTCCGAGGCCTTGTTGAGGCGGATCAGGGGCGTGTTGCCGATCACGTCGATCACAGAACGGGGCATGGAGATTCCTTTGTGGGTGCGGCGAAACCCTAGAAACCCGAAGCTTCGGTTTCAAGGCAAGAATTTGCCTGGTCCAGTCGCATTTCGCACACTGCAATTGCTGCAGCCAGGAGCGCCCGATCGGTATTCATTTCAACCATGTACCGAAAAGCACTCTTTTCATTCGATTTCTTCACCGGTAGAGCACAGGCTAAGAAGAGCCGGCGGGGCGCAACATGACACTCTATCGGGCCAATCCGAAGCATGGCGTCGCCTGGATTACGGGCGGCAGCAGCGGTATCGGCCGTTCGCTGGCCAAGGATCTTGCCGCTCGGGGCTATGTCGTCGCGGTGACTGCGCCAGATGACCATCCGATCGATACGCTCATCGTCGAAACGGCGCAGATGGCGGGCCGTGTCGCAGCCTTTCCTTGCGACGTGACCGACGAAAAACGCATGGCAAAGACGGTTGCGGCGATCGAGAAAGATCTCGGTCCGATCGTGTTGGCAGTGTTCAACGCGGGAAGCTATATCGCAACGCCGGGCGAGGATCTTGTGGCGCGCAATTTTCGTCGCTCTTTCGAAGTCAATTATTTCGGCATCATCAACGGCCTGCTGCCGGTCATCGAACGCATGCGCGTGCGCTCGCGCGGCCACGTCGTGCTGATCGGTTCGGTCACCGCCTATTTCGGCTGGCCCACCACCGCCGCCTATGGCGGCACCAAGGCGGCCGTCAATATCCTGGCCGAGTCGCTGAAATACGATTTTGACAAGATGAACGTCCGCATCCAGGTGATTAATCCGGGCTTTGTCGACACGCGGCTGACCGAAAAGAACTTCCTGCCGATGCCGGGCTTGATGCCTGTCAATCTGGCCTCGCGCCGCATCGCGCAAGGCATCGAATACGGCGGCTTCGAAGTCACTTTCCCACGCCGCCTGAGTTGGACGCTGAAGCTGCTCAGGATGCTGCCGAGGCCGTTCTGCCGATGGGTGATCAGCACGGTCACCCGCTGGAATGCGCGGCCGCTGAATTTCGACCGCAAGCCGCCAGTCGAGTAGGATCGGTGATGGGCGAGCGATCGTGTTTGCGGGTCGCTGGGGCGCCGCACATGAATTGGTGCCGGTCGACGATACCGGCGACCCGGACAACCACGCCATTGCCGGCGACGCGCTGTCGCCATCGACCACGGTTTTCCTCGCGCAGCGGATCGTCGTGTGGATCGAGGCGGTGGTAAAGTGAACCAAAGGCCCCCAAAGCAAAAAGGCGACCGAAGCATCGCTCCGGTCGCCCTCTTCAATCGTATTCGACCAAGCCAGGCTTGGCCGACCGCAACACGGTCAGATTATGCGGCCCGCGCTGCTGGCCGCTTGCCGCCGAAGCGGCGCTTGTTATTGCCCTTGAAGGGCTTGGCGCCTTCCGGCTTGCGCTCGCCCGCAAAGGCCGGCTTGTCGCCGAACCGCTTCTTGCCGAAGCCGTTGTTTGCGCCGCTGGGCCGCCTGCCGTCGCGACGGCCATTGTGGTCGTTGCGATCATTGGCCGGTTCGAAGCTGCGCTCGTTCTTCTCGGCGGGATTGCGCTGCGGATCGGGGCTGCCGAGATGGTCGGCAACGATCGGCAGCTTGGTGCGGATGATGCGCTCGACCTGACGCAGCTTGCTGTTTTCAGACGGGTCGCAGAGCGTGATGGCGATGCCGTCCATGCCGTTGCGGCCGGTGCGGCCGATCCGGTGGACATAGCTCTCCGCCTCGTCCGGCAGGTCGAAATTCACCACATGGCTGATGCCGGGCACGTCGATGCCGCGTGCCGCAATGTCGGTCGCCACGAGAATGCGCACCGAACCCTCACGGAAATCGTTGAGTGCCTTCTGACGGGCATTCTGCGACTTGTTGCCGTGGATGACAGCGGCCTTGAAGCCGTCGCGCTCGAGATCCTTGGTCACCCTGTCGGCGCCATGCTTGGTGCGCGAGAAGATGATGACGGACTTCATCGCCTCACCGGCAAGCATGTTGGCCAGCACCTGGCGCTTCTGCTTGGTGCGGGCAAAGACGACACCCTGCACGATTTCGGCGGCCGCGGTGCTGTGAGGAGCGACTTCGACGCGAATCGGGTTCTTCAGCAGGCCTTTCGCCAGTTCGGCGATTTCGGCCGGCATGGTCGCCGAGAACAGCACCGTCTGACGGTCCGGCGCCGTCGCCCTGGCGATACGCTTGACGTCGTTGATGAAGCCCATGTCGAGCATGCGGTCGCCTTCATCGAGCACCAGCCATTTGGTGTCGGCAAGCACGAGGTCGCCTTCACGCACAAGGTCGGTCAGCCGACCGGGCGTTGCGATCAGGATGTCGACGCCGGGCGCAACCTTCTTCACCTGGCTGAAGCGCGAGACGCCGCCCAGCACGAGCGCGGTCGATACATGCGCGCCCTTGGCGAGCAGCTTGATCATCTCCTCGATCTGCACCGCGAGTTCACGTGTCGGCGCCAGGATCAGCGCGCGGGCCGTCTTCGGCCGGCGCTTGGTGCCAAGTGCGATGATCTTCGACAGGATCGGCAGCGCGAACGCCGCCGTCTTGCCCGAGCCGGTCTGGGCGATGCCGAAAATGTCGCGGCCTTCGAGCTGCGGCGGAATCGCCTGGGCCTGGATCGGCTTCGGATCGGTAAAACCGGCGGCATTGGTGGCCTTGAGCAGTGCGCCGGTAATTCCAAGTGCGGCGAAACCGTTCAGTTCCCCAGTGTCCTTACCGATCAAAGTGTTTTCATTGGTCAAAATATTCTTCTTTCATGCGGCTTCTGGCCGCAAACATCGATGGCGGCAGGGCGCAACCTGCCGTCGAAAATTGTCATGAAACGACAAGGCGGGCGGACATTATCGTCCGCACGGCTGCGCTGTCGTGCCCGCAGGCATCATGCCACGGGGCTTTTTCGCCACCTTGCCGATCTGTCGGGAAGAGGGAAAACAGACGCAACCAGTCTCATTCGTCGAGAAGGCCGGACTATCCCGGCCCAAGCGCCTATGCCGCCGCATATGGCCCAGTTCCCATCGAAATGCAAGGGGCCCGATGCTGCAGCGCAGCAAAAGCCATAAGGAAGCGGCGCTTGCGCTCTCTCGCGGGCATGATTACCACAATGCAGCTTTCCGTTTCGGGGACCGGTCATGAAGGACGTGCTGAAGGAACTCGAGCGCCGCCGCGAGATCGCCCGCATGGGCGGCGGCCAGGCCCGCATCGACGCCCAGCACAAGAAGGGCAAGCTGACCGCCCGCGAACGCATAGACGTCTTTCTCGACGAGGGCTCGTTCGAGGAGTTCGACATGTATGTCGAGCACCGCTCGACCGATTTCGGCATGGAGAAAACCAAGATCGCCGGCGACGGCGTCGTTACCGGCTGGGGCACCGTCAACGGTCGCCCGGTCTATCTTTTCGCCAAGGATTTCACCGTGTTCGGCGGCTCGCTGTCCGAGGCCCATGCCGAAAAGGTGGTCAAGGTCCAAGAGATGGCACTGCGCAATCGCGCGCCGATCATCGGTCTCTACGACGCCGGCGGCGCCCGTATCCAGGAAGGCGTGGCGGCGCTCGGTGGCTATGCCGAGATCTTCCAGCGCAATGTGCTGGCCTCCGGCGTCATCCCGCAGATCTCGGTGATCATGGGGCCTTGCGCCGGCGGCGACGTCTATTCGCCGGCGATGACCGACTTCATCTTCATGGTCCGCGATACCTCTTACATGTTCGTCACCGGGCCGGATGTAGTGAAGACCGTTACCAACGAGACGGTCACCGCCGAAAGCCTCGGCGGCGCTTCCGTCCACACGACGAAGTCCTCGATCGCCGACGGAGCCTACGACAATGACGTCGAGGCGCTGCTGCAGATGCGCCGGCTGGTCGATCTGCTGCCCGCTTCCAACACGGCGGAAATTCCCGAGATCGAATGCTACCAGTCGGTCACCGATCACGATCTGTCGCTCGACAGGCTGATCCCCGACAATGCCAACAAACCCTACGACATCAAAGAGTTGATCCTTAAAGTTGCCGACGAGGGGGACTTCTTCGAGATCCAGCAGAATTTTGCGAAAAACATCGTCACCGGCTTCGGCCGTGTCGAGGGCCGCACCGTCGGCTTCGTCGCCAACCAGCCGATGGTGCTGGCCGGCGTGCTCGATTCGGATGCCAGCCGCAAGGCGGCTCGTTTCGTGCGCTTCTGCGACTGCTTCGCGATCCCGATCGTCACCTTCGTCGACGTGCCGGGCTTACTGCCCGGCACCGCGCAGGAATATGGCGGGTTGATCAAGCACGGCGCCAAGCTTCTGTTCGCCTATGCCGAAGCGACCGTGCCAAAGATCACCGTCATCACCAGAAAGGCCTATGGCGGTGCCTATGACGTCATGGCGTCAAAGCATTTGCGCGGTGACATGAACTATGCGTGGCCAACGGCGCAGATTGCGGTGATGGGCGCCAGGGGCGCAGTCGAGATCATCTATCGCAAGGATATCGGCGACGCGGAGAAAATTGCAGCGCACACAAAAGCTTACGAGGATCGCTTCCTGTCCCCCTTCGTTGCCGCCGAGCGTGGCTATGTCGACGAGGTGATCATGCCGCATTCGACCCGCCGCCGCATCGCCCGCGCGCTCAGGATGCTGCGCAACAAGGATATGCAAAACCCCTGGAAGAAGCACGACAACATTCCGCTGTGAGGGTTGATGTCGCGCCTGGTCCTCTATGTAGGAGCGCGTTTCGGCAGGTTTGCCATCCTGCTCTTCGCCCTGCCGCTGTTTTGCCCAATACTCCTGTGGTTCTGGTTCCTCGCTTGCTATCCGCTCGCTGTCATCGCGACTGGCGTTGTTGCGATCCCGGCCGCGATGCTGACCATCGTTCTGTTGATCGGGACATTGTTCGCCGGTTTTCGACCCAGCAAGGTGGACGGGATTACTCGGGAATCAGCCCCGAAATTGTGGGCTGTCTGGGAGAGTATTGCCGGCAAACACCGCGCCAGCCGCACGAGCATCATCCTGAGCGACGATCTCAACGCTAGCATCGGTGAAGAGCGGCCGTTTCTGGGCCTGCTTGGTCGCAGGGCAATTCTCACCGTGGGCCTGCCGCTGCTCGCAGCGACCGACCAAAAGGGGTTTGCGGCGATCTTGGCCCATGAGGACGCCCATCTGAAAAATAAAGATACAAATGGCGGGCTCAACCTGGCCGAACTCGAAAAGAGCTTCGATCTAATCTTCGACTTCGCCCCACCGGGAAAAACCGTTTCAGGCAGCCTGTTCTACTGGATGCTTGGCCCGCTGTCGCGCACGCTGGAGCGCGAAGAAATACGGTTGTCGCGGCGGGCGGAAATTGACGCAGATCGTCATGCAGCGATGTCCGGCGATGCACATGAAACGGCGCGCGCCCTGCTACTGATCGGTGCCGCCAGTGCATTCTTCGATGACCAAGTGTATATTCCGCTTAAACGTGAACTGCTTGGCACCATGGTACCGCCTCGTCCACCACTTGAAAGAGTTCTGGCGGCCGCCAGTCACCTGTCGAGGCTTCCCATCCTGCAAGAATATGCGCAAAAGGCCTGGGACGCGCCAGATAACGAAAGCGCGGATCATCCGCCCTGGTCCGAACGTTTGACTGCTCTTGGATTTAGCTCGGCTCCAGAGATAGAACCAGTTCTGGTTTCCGCCTTGTCGAGCCTGCTGAGCGATGAGATCGTCGCCGAACATGTCCGCCATTTCGACGGCGAATGGACATCGAAGATCGCCGACTATCTCGATCGATAGCTATCCACCTGAAACTATAGCGGCTAATGCCCAGTCGGCGCAGGCTATTCCGCTTCCGCCGCTCCGAACCCGGCCCCCCTCGTCGCGCGGACAACGCCCGACCACGGCATGGCGTGATTGTCGATGCGCATCTGGAAGATAAAATAAGTCGGCGAGCAGAAGCCGATGCCCTTCACTTTGCCGATACCGGGAATGTCGGGCGGCAGCGACTGGCACATGTAATCCTCGCGGCAGAAATGGTCGGCCGAGCAGGCAGGACGATTGCCGCGATTGACGGCGCCGCCCAGGCACTGGTCGAAATTATTGGTCGCCACGCAGGTGTCGAATTTCTTGCCGCCGACCAGCCCGCAGATCTCGTTGGGCATCGGCTTGCCCGTCTTGAAGGCGGCAAAGCTGCGATCCCGGTCGTCGCAGCCGCGATAGGCGATACCCGCCGGCACACCGATCTTCGGCGGTCGGCAGGTGTAGGCGGCGCGCGAAATGCTTGGTGCGAACGCGGCGAACTGACTGGTGATGGTATAGTGGTCATTGAAAGGCTGTGCCGGGTTGCTGGCGATGGATCCCGTTAAACAGGGGTGGCCGGAAAACATGTCTTCGCTGTCCTTGGGCAACAGGCATTGCGCCAGCTTGGTGCGTACGCCGGACGCGGTCGCCAGCTGCGTGCAGACCGTGCCGCCGCCGCACTGCCATGTCGCGCCGAAGCGGGCCGCATCTTCCGGCATGAAGCACGGCATCGCCATTTCGGCCGGCGAATAGGCAATTTCGCCGGCATCGTTCCATGTCGCCGGCGGCGCGAAGGACAGCGGGCGGAAGCGATTCGGTTCCTTGCCGTCGGCAGTCGCGTGCAGCCAGGCGACGCGGCGCGGGATGTCAGCGTGGAGATGCGGCGAGATGCCGACCTCGATGCGGTTGAGCGGCGAGGTCGTCTTGTCATCGAGGCCGATGAAATGGAAGCCGGCGGTCGAGCCCGCCTGATGGCAGCCCTGGCAGGCGCCGTTGTCCAGCCGCTCGACCAGTGCCTCCGGCGTGCGCACCAGCTTCAGCGCGGAGAAATCGACACCAGCGAAATCCGCGGGCTGGAACAGTGGCGTGAACGGGTGGTTGGCCTGCCTTGCACTGCCGAAGGTCGACCACGAAATGACCTTCCTTGCCAAGAATTCATCGGGGATTTGGTAGACGCCGAGATCGACCGCCGCGACGCTGGTGCGGACATAGTCCGCAAGTCTTGCTTTCAGCGCGGCGTCTTCGGCAAGGCGTGCCGCATCGGGCGTGTTTTCCAGCGGCATTTCGCTGGCAGCTACGCCATCGATGCCGAAAATTCGCATGAGATAGGCAGCCTGCCCGCCGAATTCGGTCTCCTGGCCGGAGGGGAAGCGCACCACTTGCGCATTGAGCTCGAGCTGCTTGAAGGTGAGCGCCGTCCTTTCCAGCGGCCCACCGGTCAGCCAGCCGGCATCGACGCTCTCGTCGAGTTGTGGTGCCCAGCGTCCCGCGACGCCGACACAACCGCCGTCGACATCGGGCTCGGCATCGTAGACGGCACTGAAATTAAACGGCAGGCGCGAGGCCAAAACCTTGCCGTTCTTCTTGAAGCTGTAGGCGAGGCGATAGATGAAGCGCACTTCGCCGCAACTCGTGTCGCCTTGCAACGCGGCGAAGTCGCGCCGGTCGAGCCGGTTGACCACGCCGACAAGGCGGAAGCGTGCGGCCTCGGTCCTCAGCCAGCGCATGTCCATGACGCGGCCAACATTGCCGTCGGTCACTTCGTAAAGCGGCCGGCCGCCGGCCTTCATCTCGGCCCGCAATGCCGCGACGTCGCTCGCAATCGTTTCGACGATCGCGTGATAGGCCGGCGCCTTGTCGTAAAGCGTCTTCAAATCGCCCTTGCCATCGACGCCGAAAATGCCGGCGAGGCCAAAGCCCTTGGCGTCAAGCTGGGCGAGAACGGCCGGGTCGTCGACGATGGTCAGCGGAGTTCCGGCGTTCGCGGCCTGCGCCATGGATATGGCACTAATGATCGCAACGAGCAGCGCAATCAGGCGGTTCATTCGGCAGCCTTCCCGCGGCTTTCAACGAGCTCGCGCAGGACCGGCACCAGCGCCAGCGGCAGGTCCTCGGCGATCAGCCCCGGTCCGAAACGGCTGCCGGCCTCGGCATGGATCCAGACTGCCGCACAGGCCGCTTCAAAGGCCGGCATGCCCTGCGCCAGCAGCGCGGCGATGATACCCGACAGCACGTCGCCCGAACCGGCGGTGGCCAGCCAAGGCGCGCCATTGTCGTTGATCGCTGCCCGGCCATCGGGGGCCGCAATCACAGTGTCGGCACCCTTGTAGACGAGAGTGGCGTTGGCCCGTTCGGCTGCGGCGCGTGCCTTGGCCAGTTTGGACAGGTCCTTGTCCTCGGCGATATCTGAAAAAAGCCTGACGAATTCGCCGTCATGCGGCGTCATCACCAGAGCCGGCGCGCTCGGCCGGCTGGCGGCTTCGAACAGGGCATCCGTCGCGTCGCGAAACGAGGTGACGCCGTCGGCGTCGAGCACCAGTCCGTCGATCCCACCGTCTTGCCCACGAGCGCCATTCAGCACGGCCAGGGCGAATTCGCGCGTCTTCTCACCAATGCCAAATCCTGGGCCGAGCACGAAGGCCGATGGCCGGCGGCTGCCGACGAATTCGTCCACATCCGCGACAGTGTCTAGCTTGCGCAGCATGATCGAGGTCAGATGCGCCGCGTTCACATGGATGGCGTTCGCCGGCGACAGCAAGGTGACGGCCCCTGCCCCGCTCCTAGCCGCGGCAAGCGCCGACAGCCGCGCAGCACCCGTCGCCGACGGCCCGCCGGAAAAGACGCCGACATGGCCGCGTTTATACTTATGGGCGTCGACGGCCGGAACCGGAAAGCGGCCAAGCCAGAGCGCCGGAATGTTCTCGAATGTTCGTGGTTCAAGCTGCGCAACAACACTGTCGCTTATGCCGATATCAGCGAGCACGATTTCGCCGCACAGCTCGCGCCCCGGCAACAAAAGATGGCCTGGCTTTTTTCGCGCGAAGGTCACCGTGGTCCGGGCCCGGAAGGCCTTTCCTAACACATTGCCGCTCTCGCCTGAAACGCCCGACGGCAGGTCGACCGCGACAACCGGCAAATTCAATTCCGCCGCAATGTCGATCACCTTGGCGGCGTCGCCGGACAGCGGCTTGGACAGCCCCGCCCCATAGACCGCGTCAACCACGACCGAGCCCATCTCGGCAACGAAATCCGACAGCGGCCGAGCTTCAATCGGGCATTCCGAGGCAGCGAGTGCCGCATCACGGCCGCGTTTGGGCGATCCGGACGCCCACACAGAGACATCGACGGCGCTCTCCCGAAGGATGCGCGCCACGACATAGCCGTCGCCGCCATTGTTGCCGGGGCCGCAAAGCACATGGACGCGCGTTGCTTTCGGGTAGCGCTTGAGCACCACGGCAGCAACCGCAGCGCCGGCATTGCGCATCAGGCCGATGCCGTCGAATGGACCAGCGGCAATCGCCAGCCGGTCGGCCTCGGCCATTTCGGACGGAGAAAGAAGTTCGTGGCTCATGCGGGCGACATGCACATCATCTGCCGAAGCATTGTCCAGTTTTTGATCCGACGCAAACTACGAAGGTTATGAAACACACCGGCAATGCCCGGAGCGACGAGTCGCAGGTCCGCAGCTGCCCATGAAATATCCGA
Organism: Mesorhizobium sp. M0768; assembly: GCF_040320195.1. Taxonomy (NCBI): domain Bacteria; kingdom Pseudomonadati; phylum Pseudomonadota; class Alphaproteobacteria; order Hyphomicrobiales; family Phyllobacteriaceae; genus Mesorhizobium; species Mesorhizobium sp. M0768. Next base: position 61,574 of record NZ_JAMYPD010000023.1, read on the forward strand.
TCTGCCCATTTTTTGTGCGGACGAGGGGACCGGCGTTGTTTAGGCTCGTGGCGCTCATGGCGCATCCGACGCGGAGAATGACGCGAATGTACATTCCCGCGTAGCATGGTATCCAAATCATGTGAGCCCACCCGGCACCCCATCAATTGGCACAGTTCGTGCTTGATTGAGGCGCAAGCGGGGCTCACAACCCGTCTTTTTTGGCAGTGGAGGCCACTTTTTACATGAAAAAGATCGAAGCGATCATCAAGCCATTCAAGCTAGACGAAGTGAAGGAAGCGCTTCAGGAGGCCGGCCTGCAAGGTATCACCGTTACCGAGGCCAAAGGGTTTGGCCGCCAGAAGGGCCATACCGAGCTTTATCGCGGCGCCGAATATGTCGTCGACTTCCTGCCGAAGGTGAAAATCGAAGTCGTGCTCGGCGACGATGCGGTCGAAGCAGCGATCGAAGCCATCCGCAAGGCGGCCCAGACTGGCCGTATCGGCGACGGCAAGATCTTCGTCTCCAACATCGAGGAAGTGGTGCGCATCCGCACCGGGGAAACCGGCATGGACGCCGTCTGAATTTTCCCGTTAAAAGGCCATGTTCAAAACGTCATCACATAGGGAAGCAGGGACATGACGACAGCCAAAGACATCATGAAGCAGATCAAGGACAACGACGTTAAGTTCGTCGATCTGCGCTTCACCGATCCGAAGGGCAAACTGCAGCACGTTACGATGGATGTCGTCGAGGTCGAGGAAGACATGTTTGCCGATGGCGTCATGTTCGATGGTTCCTCGATCGCTGGCTGGAAGGCGATCAACGAGTCCGACATGGTGCTGATGCCGGATTCCGATACGGTGCATATGGACCCGTTCTTCGCGCAGTCGACCATGGTCATCCTGTGCGACATCCTCGATCCGATCTCCGGGGAGTCCTACAATCGCGACCCGCGCGGCACCGCAAAAAAAGCCGAGGCCTACATGAAGGCCGAAGGCATCGGCGACCAGATCTTCGTCGGCCCGGAAGCCGAGTTCTTCGTCTTCGACGATGTCAAGTATAAGGCCGACCCCTACAACACCGGCTTCAGGCTGGATTCGACCGAACTGCCGTCCAATGACGATACCGACTACGAGACCGGCAACCTCGGTCACCGGCCGCGCATCAAGGGCGGTTATTTCCCGGTGCCGCCGGTCGATTCGGCGCAGGACATGCGCTCGGAAATGCTCACCGTGCTCGCCGAGATGGGCGTGCGCGTCGAAAAGCACCACCACGAAGTGGCCGCCGCACAGCACGAGCTCGGCATCAAGTTCGACACGCTGGTCCGCAACGCCGACAAGATGCTGATCTACAAATATGTCGTGCACCAGGTCGCCAATGCGTATGGCAAGACGGCCACCTTCATGCCGAAGCCGGTGTTCGGCGACAATGGCTCGGGCATGCATGTCCACCAGTCGATCTGGAAGGAAGGCAAGCCGACTTTCGCCGGCAACGAATATGCCGGCCTGTCTGAGAGCTGCCTGTTCTACATCGGTGGCATCATCAAGCATGCGAAGGCGATCAACGCCTTCACCAACCCGCTCACCAACTCCTACAAGCGCCTGGTGCCGGGCTATGAAGCGCCGGTGCTGCTCGCCTATTCGGCACGCAACCGCTCGGCCTCGTGCCGCATTCCGTTCGGCTCGTCACCGAAGGCCAAGCGCGTCGAGGTCCGCTTCCCCGATCCGGGCGCCAACCCCTATCTCGCCTTCGCCGCCCTGCTGATGGCCGGCCTCGACGGCATCAAAAACAAGATCCACCCGGGACAGCCGATGGACAAGGATCTCTACGACCTGCCGCCGAAGGAATTGAAGAAAATCCCGACCGTCTGCGGCTCGCTGCGCGAGGCTTTGCAGAGCCTCGACAAGGACCGCGGCTTCCTTAAGGCCGGCGGCGTCTTCGACGACGACCAGATCGACAGCTATATCGAGCTCAAGATGGCCGAGGTGATGCGCTTCGAAATGACGCCGCATCCGGTCGAATACGATATGTACTATTCGGTCTGATCCAGATCGTTGCAGCCAACAAAAAAACCCCGGAGGAGACGCCGGGGTTTTTATTGCGATGCGATCGGAGAGAAAGTCACGGCGCAGACCTGAGGTCTACGCCGGGACGAATGCTCAAGCCGCGGCCGAAACTTCGGCGCTGGTAGGGACGGAGGCGATCGTCTTCAATATCTGCGAGGCGATCTGGTAGGGGTCACCCTGCGAGTTCGGGCGGCGATCCTCGAGATAGCCCTTGTAGCCGTTATTGATAAAGGAATGCGGCACGCGGATCGAGGCGCCGCGGTCGGCGATGCCGTAGCTGAACCTGTTCCAGGGCGCGGTCTCGTGCTTGCCGGTCAAACGCTTGTCGTTGTCCGGCCCATAGACGGCGATGTGATCCATCAGGTTTTTGTCGAAGGCTGCCATCAGCGCCTCGAAATAGCCCTTGCCGCCGACTTCGCGCATATAGGCGGTCGAGAAGTTGGCATGCATGCCGGAGCCGTTCCAGTCGGTGTCGCCGAGCGGCTTGCAATGATATTCGATATCGATGCCGTACTTCTCGGTCAGGCGCTGCAACAAATAGCGCGCCATCCACATCTGGTCGGCGGCCTTCTTGGAGCCCTTGCCGAAGATCTGGAATTCCCACTGGCCTTTGGCCACCTCGGCGTTGATGCCTTCATGGTTGATGCCGGCGGCAAGGCAAAGGTCAAGATGCTCCTCGACGATCTGCCTAGCGACGGAGCCGACATTGCTGTAGCCGACGCCGGTGTAGTACGGGCCTTGCGGCGCCGGATAGCCACTCTCGGGGAAGCCGAGCGGACGGCCGTCCTTGTAGAAGAAATATTCCTGCTCGAAGCCGAACCAGGCGCCCTCGTCGTCGAGGATGGTGGCGCGCTTATTGGAGGCATGCGGCGTCACGCCATCGGGCATCATGACCTCGCACATAACGAGCGCGCCATTGGTGCGGGCCGGATCCGGGTAGACGGCGACCGGCTTCAGAACGCAATCGGAGCTGTGGCCCTCGGCCTGCATGGTCGAAGAACCGTCGAAGCCCCACAGCGGAAGCTGGTCGAGCGTCGGAAACTCGGCATAGTCCTTGACCTGCGTCTTTCCGCGAAGATTGGGAACCGGGGTGTATCCATCGAGCCAAATGTACTCGAGCTTGTATTTCGTCATTCTAGCCTCTCGTTGCTTGATCACCGAACCCTGGATGGCGCCGGGGCGAGCCGGCCTATCCAGCAGCCGACCTGCCGGATTACTAAAATGCAATTCGTGTGCCATTCTCGCCGGCGATGGATGCGGCAAAAGAGAGGTTGTATCCGCCCAAAATCGCTGGTCCGCCGTCATGCTGCGTTCGGATCATCCACAAGCACATTTTGCACAAATAATGTGCAAGTACTGATCTTTTCGTAATCACGTTGCCTATTTCGGTTGCTGAACCTATGTTGGGGAAAGGTTGAATCGGCAAGGTTCTGTCGAAGAAAGGAAACCGACAATGGAAATCACTTCCACTCGTCAGTCGGCCAAAATCCTGGTGTTCCCGGTGGCAGCGCGCGCTTCTGCCTCAAATTTAAGCGGAAAGGCTAAGTTCGCGGCAGAACTTGCTTCGTTGCGCAACCGAACGGATTTCGGAAGTGCCTGGTATCATGAAGCAGCGATCGAGGAAGCGAGCCAGGATCGGAAGAGCTAAGCCCTTCCCCTCCATGCACTCGATAGATTGGAAAAGCCCGGCGCGATCACTCGCGCCGGGCTTTGCTTTGAACCGGACAGGCCGGCTTACTGTTTGGTGTGCAGGTCCGTTCCGAGCGTATCCCTGACAAAGATCATGCCGATGATCAGCGACATCGCCGCGATCACCACCGGGTACCAGAGTCCGTAGTAGATATCGCCCTTGTAGGCGCTGAGCGCGAACACCGTCGCCGGCAGCAGCCCGCCGAACCAGCCATTGCCGATATGGTAGGGCAGCGACATGCCGGTGTAGCGGATGCGGGTCGGGAACATCTCGACCAGGATCGCGGCGATCGGCCCGTAGACCATCGTGACGAAGATCACGAGGATGAGCAGGATACCGATCGTCATCGGCCAGTTGACCGCCGCCGGGTCGGCGAACATGGCGAAGGGACCGCCGCCCGGTACGGTGTAGACGGTGACCTCGGGAGCTCCCGCAGCCTCATCTGCAGTCAGCAGCTTGTCCTTGACCGCCTGGTCGGTCGGAACCATCGCCTTCTCGCCGGCGCGGATCGCGGCCGCATCGAGCTTCAGTTCGGGATTGGCCGCGATGAAGGCTTCGAGCTTCTGATCCGGCACCTTCGCCGCTGCCCGTTTCAGCGGATAGCCGCCGTCCTGAAGCGCCGTGTTTACCGCCTTGGCGAAAACAGCGTCCTTGGCCTTGGCTTGATCGCCGGCTGCGGTGGCGTCATACGACTCAACCGTCTCGTTGCCGATTTTGACCGACGCAGCAGTGCCGGGCGCTGCCGTGGCCACTACGTCATAAGGCACCGAGTTCTTGGTCAGAAACGAGGTGGCGATATCGCAGGACGTGGTGAACTTCGCCGTGCCCACCGGGTTGAACTGGAACTTGCAGTCTCCCGGTGCCGCGGTCACCGTCGCACGGGTGTTCTGCTGCGCTGTGGCGAGCGCCGGGTTGGCTGCCCAGGTCAGCGCCTTGAACAACGGGAAGGTGCAGACGATCGCCAGTGCAAGGCCGGCCATGATAATCGGCTTGCGGCCGATCTTGTCGGAGAGCCAGCCGAACACGACGAAGAAGATCGAGCCAACAGCCAGAGCAATCGCGATCATGATGTTGACCGATTGCGGATCGACCTTGAGCACGTTCTGCAAGAAGAACAGCGCGTAGAACTGGCCATTGTACCAAACTACGGCCTGACCGGCCGTGAGGCCGAGCAGCGCCAGCAGCGCGATCTTGGCGTTCTTCCACTGACCGAAGGCTTCTGACAGCGGCGCCTTGGAGCCTTTGCCTTCGTCCTTCATGCGCTGGAAGGTCGGCGATTCAGAAAGCGACAGCCGGATCCAGATCGAAATGCCGAGGAGGAGGAAGGAAACGATGAACGGAATGCGCCAGCCCCAGGCGGCATAGGTTTCCTTGGTCATCGACCCCTGGACGATCAGTATGACGATCAGCGACAGGAACAGGCCGAGCGTTGCCGTCGTCTGTATCCACGACGTGTAGTAGCCGCGGCGATCGTCGGGTGCATGCTCGGCGACATAGGTGGCGGCACCGCCATACTCGCCACCGAGCGCCAGGCCTTGCAACATGCGCAAGATGATCAGGATCACGGGAGCGGCGATGCCCAAAGTCGCATAGCCAGGCAGCAAGCCGACCAGGAAGGTCGACAGGCCCATGATCGTCATGGTGACAAGGAAAGTGTATTTACGGCCGACAAGGTCGCCGATGCGGCCGAACAGCAATGCGCCGAACGGGCGCACGAGGAAGCCAGCGGCAAACGCCAGCAGCGCGAAAATATTGCGCGTCGCTTCCGGAATGGTTGGACTGAAAAAAGTCGAACCAATGAACACTGCCAGCGAGCCGTAGAGATAAAAATCGTACCATTCGAAAACGGTGCCGAGCGAGGAAGCGAAGATGACCTTCTTCTCCTCGCGCGTCATGCCGCGGCTTGTTTTGCCGGCGGTCGATGCCATTGCCATGAGCGTATCCTCCCGTGTGATTCCGTCAGTCCTCGATGCTGCGCGTCATCGTCCGCGTTTCCTCGGAACGCAGACTCAGTGCAGCCACCAGTACAAAAAATGACAGAAAGCGCCGTCCAGAGGCAGACCGTCTTTGGGATTATGACTTTGGTCTAATGTGCAGTGCGAAATAGAAACGACGGTGCGGTCAGCCTTTGAGAGCTTCGAGCAGCGTGACTGCCGCCATCATATCGCGCTTGCGGGCCGCGCGGTGCGCGACGGCCTCGGCATCATGGCCCCATTGCTCGGCCTGCCAGTCCTCGTCGACATGACCGGCAGCCCAGGCCGCCTCGCCGTCGAGCTCGCCGAAGTCGACGGCCAGCGCCAGCAGCGCCGATCCGGTCAGCGACGTCATGACGTGGATGGCGGCAAGGCGCAGCGGATCGGCAGGTTGGGCAAGATGCTGGCCAAGCAGCGCGATACTCTCGCGCGGCTGTTCGACATGGATCACGCCTTCGGCAAGATGGAACCGGGCGCCGAGAGCGCTGCGCACCCAGTCGATGACCGGATCCCAATGCTCGTTCTGCCGGTCGACGAGTCCTTGGGGCGCATCGGCGCGGTAGCAGAGCAGATCGGACGAGGCAAAGCGCAGGATGTCCTCCAGCACGGCCTGGGGATCACTGGCGACGCCATCGATCGCCGTATTGACCAGACGCATCACCGGCATCGTCACCGGGTTGATGGTCTCCTCCTGTGCGGCGAATTCCTCGGCGACGAGAGCAGCCGCCTTTTCGGTCGGCAGCGCCAGCAGCGCCTTAGCCGGCGTGCGGACGGGCTTGCCATCGAGATGGACGGCAAAACCGTCTTCGACCGGTGCTACCGCGACGGTCTTGTAGAAGCGCTTCGGCAGCGGCGTCTTCATCTGGATCTGGGCGCGACGCACCGGGTCCGGATCGGAGAGCTGCTTTCCAGCTTCGAGGTCGTTCAATATATCGCGCATGCTCATCCGGGACTTTGTTTTCGGGCCGGCCGGTTGACGATGATGAGTCCGGCGGCGATCAGGGCGAGTGCCAGGAAGATACGAACGGTCAGCGGCTCGTTCAAGAACACGGCGCCGCACAGCACACCAAATACCGGCGACAGGAAAGTGAAGCTCGACGGTCCAGATGCAGGGTAGCGCCGCAGCAGCCAGAACCACAGCACATAGGTGAAGGCGACGACGTAGACGGCCTGGAACAACAGCGCCAAGGTCGGCAGAACGGCAAAGCTGCGGACCGGCGGCCCGGCAAAAGGCATCACCAAAATGCCGATGACGGCGGCCCCGGCCAGCTGATAGAGCAGCAGCTTTTCGGCGCTGGCCGTCACCAGCTGCGACCGCTTGATGACGATATTGGTCACGGCCCACAGAATGCCGGCACCGAGACTGAGCAAATCGCCGCCCAATGTTGCGCCGCCATTGGCGCTCAGTTTATCTGAAAACACCGCGATCAGTCCGGCGAAAGCGAGCAGAAGACCAACGAGCTTGCGTACCGTGATGCTTTCGCCCAGCAGGAAATGACCGCCGACCAGCATCCAGAACGGCATGGTGTTGACCAGCAAAGTGTTGCGCACGACAGTGGTGTGCTCGAGCCCGACATAGAGAAACAGGAACTCGAAACCGAAAAGCGCGCCGGCCAGAATGCCGGCGACGAGGGTCTTGTCGGGCGTGAACAGCGCAATGCCGCGCCAGCGGCACCAGCCGAAAACACACAAGCCGCCGATCACCGAGCGGGCGATCGACAGGAAAACGGGATCGTAGCCGGCATAGGAGATCTTGGCGGCGACGTAGTTCAGCCCCCAGGAAAAAGTCAGCCCAACCATGATGGCGGCTGCCGCCAGATCGACCGCGTCACGGCGGTCGAGGGTTTCTGTGGCGACGCCCACCAGCGCTAGTCCTCGGCACTCTGCTCGTCGAAACCGAGCAGGTTCCAGCTCTGGCGCATATGCGGCGGCATCGGTGCGGTGACGTCGACAAAGCCCTTGTCGGGATGCGGGATAACGATGCGGCGCGCGTGCAGATGCAGCCGGTTCTGCATGCCGCCTGGAAAATCCCAATTGGTGTCGGCCTCGAAATATTTGGGGTCGCCGATGATCGGGCAACCGATATGGGCGGCATGGACGCGAAGCTGGTGGGTGCGCCCGGTGTAGGGTTCCATTTCCAGCCAGGACAGCGTCTGCGCCGCCTGCTCGACTATGCGGTAATAGGACACGGCGTGATCGGCGCCCTTTTCGCCGTGCTTGGCTATGCGCACACGATCGCCGTCGGGCGTCGGTTCCTTGATCAACCAGGTCGAGATCTTGTCCTCGCGCTTCGGCGGCACGCCCTTGACCAGCGCCCAGTAGGTTTTCTTCGTCTCACGCGCCCGGAACGCTTCGGCGAGCTTCATGGCGGCGAGCCTTGTACGGGCGACAACCAGCACGCCCGACGTATCGCGGTCGAGCCGGTGCACCAGGCGCGGCTTCTCGCCCTTCTGGTTGCGCCAGGCTTCCAGCATGTCGTCGACATTGCGGGTGACGCCCGAGCCGCCCTGCACTGCCAGGCCGGCCGGCTTGTTGAAGACGAAGACCTTCGGGTCCTCATGGATCAGCATCTTTGCCAAAACGTCGGCGTCGCCCTGGTTGCGGATCGAATGACCGGTGAGCGGGCTTTCGCCTTTCTTGTCCACTTCGAGCGGCGGCACACGCACCGTCTGGCCGGCTTCGACGCGGGTGTCGGCCTTCACCCTGCCGCCGTCGACGCGGATCTGGCCGGAACGCAGCAGCTTCTGCAGATGACCGAAACCGAGACCGGGGAAATGGCTCTTGAACCAGCGATCGAGCCGCATGCCCGCCTCGCCGGCGTCCACTGTGATCTGTTCAACGCCTGCCATGATTCCAATCGCCGTTTTGCAGGCATGCAACGGCATTCGCCGGTACCCGCAATCTCACTCGCTTATTCGTTGTCGGTTCCATATTGCAGAACCTGAACTTTCTCCAGCGTAATCAAACCACTTGTCATGATTGTTTCAAGCACGGGCAGGAAAGCGGCCAATTTTTCCTCGTCATCGACGATCTCGATGATGAGTGGCAGATCCTCCGATAGGCGGAGGATCTTCGTGGTGTGAAGCCGGCTGGAATGGCCGAACCCCATCGCGCCGCGCAGGACGGTCGCGCCGGCTATCTGCATTTCGCGGGCCCTCAGCACAATAACCTCATACAGCGGACGGCCATCTGCCCTGTCGTTTTCGCCGATAAAGATGCGCAGCAATTGTGCCTGTGTTGGTATCTTCATTGCCTGGACCCTCTCAGCCGGTTGAGCCGAACTGCAAAGATGTGGCCAAGCCAGACGGCGGCAAGCCAGGCCACCACGGAAATCGCGATATTGAGTCCCGCCGCCACAAACCTCCCCCCTTGCGCGAGGATGAGTGTTTCAAGGCTGAAAGCGGAGAAGGTCGTCAGGCCGCCGCAGAAGCCGGCCATGAAGAATTGACGTTGCAGCGGACCGGCGAAGACGCGACCATCCGGTCCCGTCAATGTCGCGTAGAAGCCGATGAGGAACGAGCCAACAATATTGACGAGGAGCGTGCCGAAGGGAAATCCAGCGCCCCACAGGACAGTGCTCGTCGATGAGGCAAGCGCCCGCAACACACCGCCGATCATGCTGCCTGCGGCCACGGTCGCATAGAGCCGAACCGTTTCGTTGGTTCTGCGACGGCCAATGAGGCGCGCCGCACGCCCTGCCGCGGCAGTGTCCGTCCCGTCGTGGCGGAGCTTCCGCGGGCCGCTCACCGCGCCCCGCTGCCAATCAGAAGACTTCCGGCGGCAAAGCCCAGCGTCACGCCGCCGAGGTTCAGAAAAACCGAAAGCAGCACATTTCCGCCGGCGCGCCGCCATTCGCCCTCGCGCGCCAGCGCCAGCGTCTGCAGGCTGAAGGAAGAAACCGTGGTATAGCAGCCGAGGCCGCCGGTAACGGTAAAGGCCCAGATGGCGGGCATGCCGTCGCGCGCCACCGCATGCGCAACGACGCCGATTGCAAACGCTCCCGAGACATTGACGGCCATAGTGCCCCAGGGAAAGGTCTCGCCGACCCGGCGGGCGACGAAGCCGGACAGGAAGAAGCGGGCCATTGCACCGATCGCGCCACCAAGGCAGACAAGCAACAGATGATACATCGTGCTCCCTCGCGCCGGTCACACCATGGTGTCAGGCGGCTCCGGCCTTCTTCGGCTTGCTGGAGCCGATCATCTTCCAGTTCTTGTAGAACATGGCATTGATGCGCTCGACGCTGACCGAAACGATGGCGAGAAGAGCGGCAATCAGGCCGGGAAATGGCGATGGCCGGATGATGTCCATGAACACGCAGTAGCGGCGCCCATCATATTCGTTGACCGATCGGTGCAGCAGCGTGTCGTCGAAAATATAGAGCGGATTGTCGTGCCAGTAGTTCCTGGCGTTGTTGCACTCGACGAAAACCTCGGCCTTCACCGGGAGAAGATTGTAGAGAATGCGCAGGCTGAGCCGCAGCGGTCCGAAATGCCAGGAGGTCGATTCCCTGCCCCTGAACACCGACACGGCGATGGTCTTGATGTATTTGAAATCCTTGTTGAATTCGGCAACGTTGTCGATTTTGTGCTTGCCATACCACTGGTAGACATACATGCCGCGCCGGCCGCTGCCGAAATTGGCGTCGATATCGGCGATGATCTCGTCCTTGCGCGCTTTGAAGACGTCGAGAACCTCGTTGACCTCACGCTGATAGTCCGGAGGAAACTGGTCCAGTTTCCAGACACCGCGGTTTCTGTAGCACAGCAGATCGACCAGCAGATTGAAGGGCGAAAGCAGCCAGGTGAAGATGCCGTTGCCGAGGAAATAACCACTGAACAGGGCCCAGCTCTTGTTGTCGTTGCGCAACACGTCGATCAGGCCGAGGACAATGAAAATTGTCGTCAGGATGGGAATGAAATAGAAGCCGAGCGCCAGCAGCGGGATCGCTATGGCGAATTTCCGGAGGGTCTTGCGAGTTCTTTTTGTCATTTTTCCACGCGCCAGGCGCGATTCCGTTCTGAATATCGTCGGTACGTTTCTGGCCTGTCCGCCGGCCGAAGGCGCACCTTGATAGGGTTTTTTATCCCGCCAGACAACGGCGATCACACCAGTGTGCGACTGGCAGCTACTTTTCCCGCTCGCTGCGCAGCTTCGCCCAATAATCAAGCCGCTTCCTGATATCGCGCTCGAAGCCGCGCTCGGGCGGGTCGTAGAATGTCTGCCTTCCCATCTTCTCCGGAAAATAGTCCTGGCCGGAAAAAGCGTCGGGCTCGTCGTGGTCGTAGCGATAGCCGGCGCCGTAATCTTCCTGTTTCATCAGCTTGGTCGGCGCATTGAGAATGTGCTTGGGCGGCAGCAGCGAACCGAATTCCTTCGCCGCCTGTGTGGCGGCCTTGAACGCGGTATAGACTGCATTGGATTTCGGCGCGGTGGCGAGATAGACGGTCGCCTCGGCGAAGGCCAGTTCGCCCTCGGGCGAGCCCAGATAGTCATAGGCGTCCTTGGCGGCGTTAGCGACGACGAGCGCCTGCGGGTCGGCCAGCCCGATATCCTCCATCGCCATGCGCACCAACCGGCGCCCGAGATAAAGCGGATCTTCGCCGGCGTCGAACATGCGGGCCAGATAGTAGAGTGCCGCGTCGGGGTCGGAGCCGCGCACCGATTTGTGCAAGGCGGAGATCAAATTGTAGTGGCCGTCCTGTCCCTTGTCGTAGATCGGCGCGCGGCGCTGGACGATGCGCTGCAGAGCTTCGGCACCGAACACCTCCTTTGATTTCGCTGCGCGCCAGACCTCTTCGGCGAGCGTCAATGCCGCGCGGCCGTCGCCATCGCTCATGCGGATGAGCATCGCCCGTGCCTCATCATCGAGCGGCAGCGCCCTGCCCTCTGCCTCCTCGGCCCGCGCCAGCAGCTTGGCGATGCTGTCCTCGCCGAGCGAGTGAAAGACCAGCACACGCGCGCGCGACAACAGCGCGGCGTTAAGCTCGAAGGACGGGTTCTCCGTGGTGGCGCCGACCAGCACGACGGTGCCGTCTTCCATCACGGGCAGAAAACTGTCCTGCTGGGCGCGGTTGAAGCGATGGATCTCGTCGACGAACAGCAGTGTCTGGCGGCCGTTCGAGCGGCGCAGCTTCGCTGCCTCGAACACTTTCTTCAGGTCGGCAACGCCGGAAAACACCGCCGATATCTGTTCGAAGGCGAGGCTTGTCTCGCCGGCAAGCAGCCGTGCGACCGTGGTCTTGCCAGTGCCGGGCGGGCCCCAGAAGATCATCGAGCCGAGCGAGCCGGAACCGATCAGCCGCGTCAGCGCGCCGTCGGGTCCGGTCAGATGCTCCTGGCCGACGACCTCGCCAAGGTTCTTCGGGCGCAGACGGTCCGCCAGCGGCCTGCCGGGCGGCGTCTTTTCCGGTTCGTCGACACTGAACAGATCGGCCATGCAACTTCTTCTGCCTGGAGTCCGATCATGCTGACGGTCGGGCTCAGTAACGCAACACCTGGCGCAGTATCTGCCCGCCGCGCTCGACGGTAAAGCGCCACCAGCGCGTATCCTGCTGGGCTACCTGCTCCAAGGTCGCCGCCTTGTCGATCGTCAGGCCATTGACCTCACGCACGATGTCCCCTGGCTGGAAGCCAAAATCGGCAGCGGGCGAATCGCGGTTGATGTCGACCACGGTGACGCCTTTGACATCGGTGCGCAGACCGAGCCGTTGGGCAAGCCGTGGCGACAGTTCAGCGACTTTGGCACCCGAAAACGGGCTACGCCCGCGCAATGTGAGCTCCGCAGCCTTGGCGCCTTCGGGCGGTCGTTCCAGGGCGATGTCCATCGTCGCCTGCTGACCCTTGCTCAGGACGCCGAAGCTGGCATTCGTACCAATCGACAGCGTCGCCATGCGGTAGTCCAGCGCCCCGACGCTCTCGACCGGCTTGCCGTTGAGCGACAGCACCACGTCGCCAGGCTTGAGCCCTGCCTTGGCCGCAGGTCCCGCCTCTTCGACCGAAGAAACCAGCGCACCGGTCGGTTTGTCAATGCCGAGCGATTCGGCAATCTGCGGCGTCACCGCCTCGAACTCGGCACCTGCATACGGCCGCTCGAAGAAGTCGAGCCCGGCCTTGGCCGCATCGGCGAAAGCGCGGACCATGTTCGAAGGGATGGCAAAGCCGATGCCGATCGAGCCGCCGCTACGGCTATAGATCGCCGTGTTGATGCCGATCAGCTGCCCTCCCATGTTGACCAGCGCGCCACCGGAATTGCCGGGGTTGATGGCGGCGTCGGTCTGGATGAAGAAGCTGGAATCGGAGACGCCGATATGGCTGCGCGCCACGGCCGAAATGATGCCGCTGGTGGTGGTCTGGCCGACACCGAACGGATTGCCGATCGCCAGCACCAGATCGCCGACCTCGAGCGCGTCGGAATCGCCGATAGCGATCACCGGGAACGGCTTGTCAGAAGAAATCTTGAGCACGGCGAGGTCGAGCGTCTCATCCTTGAGCAGCACCTTGCTGTCGAATTCGCGCCCGTCGGCGGTCGCTACCTTGACCTGGTCGGCGTTCTTGACGACGTGGAAATTGGTGACCACGACGCCGGTGGGATCGACCAGCACCCCCGAACCGAGCGAAGACTGCGCGCGCGGCTGCGAGCGGCCGAAGAACTCCTCGAAGAACGGATCGCCGTCGAAGGGCGACGTCACCTTGGCGGTTTGCGAGGCGTAGACATTGACCACGGCCGGCGCTGTCTGCTTGACCAGCGGCGCGAAGGACAGTTGCACCTCCTCGCGGCCGAACGGCACGCGCTTGTCGGGGCCGGAAGTGGCGTTTTCGCCTTCGACGCCATGCAATAGATCCGTCAGCACGTCGGACAAACCGGGGTCTGGCTTGTTCTCCTCCGCCAGCGCGTGCCTGGCCGCCGGCACGATGGCCAGCGCCATCAAGGCGCAGATCAGAACAAGGGACAGCCGTTTAACGCGCATTCCGAATCCTCCAAGTCGGGCGCCATTGTCCTGACGATTGTGCAAAATGAAAGGCTAAGCCGCTGAAATCCGATTATTTTGGGCGGCAAAGCGGTTATAGGTCGAGGTGAAACCGGAAAGCCGTGTCGGCAAATGAAAAAACAGCTCGTTTCATTCCGTGATTTTTTGGTGACCGGCACTTTGGGGCCTGTTATCCCCGGCATGAAAATGATCGAAATTGCCGAAGCGTTCGGCGCGCCGATGATTGGATCACCAAGTATGCCGAGACGATTCCCGTCTATTGGATATATGGTCAGCTCGAAGCTTCCTTTGATAACGAGCCGCCTTACGATCTGAATTGGTTTCAGATCGAACATGTGCATGCCATCCGCGGCAAGACCGAGCGCATAACCGACCAATTTGCTCTTTCAATGGATGGGTTCGACAGCAGAACAAAGCCATCGGAATTCCTGAACGCGGGCCTGTGGACACCAGAAGAAGCTATGGTCTTCTACATCGCATCGAGGAACGACATCGACCTGAACATCTGCGCGGGTCCGATCCAGATTTATTTCCGCGTTGATACCGACTTCATCGAAGATCGGGACGCCGAAAAATATCTGAACGGCGTGACTGTGTCCCAATTGATAAGCGATATCGATCACCGAACGGAGATCGACAGTGTTTATTCCTATTCGCATCCCGCAATCGAGCAAATAACAAAGGCGATTGATTGGAAGTCAATAAGCGGAAGAAACTACCTCAACTTTGCTCGGCAAGAGGTAGCCGCCCCAATGAAAAAGGGGCCGCAGGCCCCTTAAACTCACTCAGAAAAACCAAGCCTTATGCGGCTGCGGCTTCCTCTTCGGTGCCTTCGGCCTCGATGCGGGCGCGATCGCCGGCGCCCTTGGCAGAGGTGTCGCGGTCGACGAATTCGATGACGGCCATTGCGGCATTGTCACCGTGGCGGAAGCCGGCCTTCATGATGCGCAGATAGCCGCCGTTGCGGGTGGCGTAGCGCGGCGCGATGGTATCGAACAGGCGCTTGACGACGCCTTCATTGCCGATCTGGGCAATAACCTGGCGGCGGGCGTGCAGGTCGCCGCGCTTGCCGAGCGTCACCAGCTTTTCGACGATCGGACGCAAATCCTTCGCCTTCGGCAGCGTGGTGAGGATCTGCTCGTGCTCGATAAGCGACACGGCAAGGTTGGCAAACATCGACTTGCGATGGCTTATGCTGCGGGCGAACCGGCGGCCTTTAAATCCGTGGCGCATGGCTCTTCTCCTTCATTGCGGTTTCAAGAGGCCTGAGCCTCAGTTGGTTAGCCGCATGATCTTGTCCGAAAGTCTGCAACTTTTTGCTGCGCTGACCTTCGGTTCGGGATCATGCTTAATATTGATCTTCGTAACGCTTGGCGAGGTCTTCGATGTTTTCCGGCGGCCAGTCCGGTACTTCCATGCCGAGATGAAGGCCCATCGCCGCCAGGACTTCCTTGATCTCGTTCAGCGATTTGCGGCCGAAGTTCGGGGTGCGCAGCATCTCGGCTTCGGTCTTCTGGATCAGGTCGCCAATATAGACGATGTTGTCGTTCTTCAGGCAGTTGGCCGAACGCACCGAAAGCTCGAGTTCGTCGACCTTCTTGAGCAGCGCCGGGTTGAAGGCAAGCTCGGTAACCTGTTCGGCGGCGACTTCCTTCTGCGGCTCGTCGAAATTGACGAATAGGCCGAGCTGGTCCTGCAGGATGCGAGCGGCGAAGGCCACCGCGTCCTCGCCCGAAATCGAACCGTCGGTCTCGATGGTCATGGTCAGCTTGTCATAGTCGAGAACCTGGCCCTCGCGGGTGTTCTCGACCTTGTAGGAGACCTTCTTGACCGGCGAATACAGGCTGTCGACGGGGATCAGCCCGATCGGCGCGTCCTCGGCGCGGTTACGGTCGGCCGGCACATAGCCCTTGCCGGTATCGACGGTGAATTCCATGCGGATTTCAGCGCCTTCGTCCAGCGTGCAGATGACGTGGTCGGGATTGAGGATCTCGACGTCGCCGACCGTCTGGATGTCGCCGGCGAGAACCGCGCCCGGTCCCTGCTTGCGGACGACCATGCGCTTGGGGCCGTCGCCTTCCATGCGGATGGCGATTTCCTTGATGTTCAAAACGATGTCGGTCACGTCCTCGCGGACGCCGGCGATGGACGAGAATTCATGCAGAACGCCGTCGATCTGCACGGCGGTTACAGCCGCGCCACGCAGCGAAGACAGAAGCACCCGGCGCAGCGCGTTGCCTAGGGTGAGGCCGAAGCCGCGCTCGAGCGGCTCGGCGACCAGCGTGGTCAGCGTCTTCTTCTTCGACGAGAACTCGATCTTGTTCGGCTTGATCAGTTCTTGCCAATTTTTCTGGATCATAGTGCTTTCCTTCCGTTGTCCCGCCACCATCCAATCGTGGCGGGCGACCTGGAATGCCGTGGAGGAGCGCCCTTGAGGCGCTCGCGCGGCGTTCGGTAAATTCTTTAGACGCGGCGCTTCTTGCGCGGACGGCAGCCGTTGTGCGGGATCGGCGTCACATCACGGATCGAGGTGATGGTGAACCCTGCTGCCTGCAGTGCGCGCAACGCCGATTCACGACCGGAGCCGGGTCCACAGACCTCGACCTCGAGCATGCGCATGCCGTGTTCCTGAGCCTTCTTGGCAACATCTTCGGCAGCCATCTGGGCAGCGAAAGGGGTCGACTTGCGCGATCCCTTGAAGCCTTGTGCTCCGGCCGACGACCAGGCAATCGAATTGCCCTGTGCGTCGGTGATGGTGATCATCGTGTTGTTGAAGGTCGAATTGACGTGGGCAACGCCCGACGAGATATTCTTGCGTTCGCGACGGCGAACACGAGCGGCTTCCTTGGCCATGATAGTCCTTTCAGTTGATCTCTACACCGCCGTAATGCCAGCGGCTCCACCAGGGAGAAGGCAGTAGGGGAATATGGCAGTAGGGCAGTATGTCTGCCGCCCCTATTGCCTTACTGCCCTACCCCCTTACTGCCCTAAATTACTTCTTCTTTCCGGCAATCGACTTGGCCGGGCCCTTACGGGTGCGCGCATTGGTGTGCGTGCGCTGGCCACGAACCGGCAGCGAGCGACGGTGACGCAGGCCGCGGTAGCAGCCGAGGTCCATGAGCCGCTTGATGTTCATCGACACTTCGCGGCGCAGGTCGCCCTCGACCTGGTAGTCGCGGTCGATGGTCTCGCGGATCTGCAGCACTTCCGCGTCGGTCAGTTGGTTGACGCGGCGCTCGGCCGGGATGCCGACCTTGTCGACGATCTCCTGGGCGAACTTCTTGCCAATGCCATGAATGTATTGAAGCGCAATGACAACGCGCTTGTTGGTCGGAATGTTGACGCCGGCTATACGAGCCATGTTCTTCTCTTCTCCATATAGGCCGGGCGAGCCGGCGCTTCAAGTTGCCCCGCGTCCGGTGGAGGCCGGCCCTTGCGGGAGTTTCCAGTTCAAAGCGGCCTGCCTTGCCCTTGCGGACAAGCAAGCCTCATGCCTGATAGGAAGACGGGCCGCCATACCCCAGCGGACCGCTCCAGTCAAGCGCAATCGTTCGATTCTCTAGCCGGCCGCCTGGCCAACCCGCCGGGTCGTCGCCCTGAGCACCGCCTCGATCTGCTGCGTCACCGCATCGATGTCGGCCATGCCATCGACGCCCCTGAGTTTACCCTTGGCGTAGTAGTAGCCGATCAGCGGCGAGGTTTTCTTGTAATATTCCCTCAAGCGTTCTTCGAACACCGCTGGACTGTCGTCTTTGCGCACCGGCAGGCCTGCGGCCTTGGCTTCTTCGGCTCGCTTGACGATTCGGCCAACCAGCGCCTTGTCGTCGACGACAAATTCGATGACCGCGTCTAGCTCCAGTCCGCGATCCGACAGCATTTCCTCAACGGCGTCCGCTTGCACCAGAGTTCGGGGATACCCGTCAAGGATGAAGCCGTTTGCGCAATCAGCTTGATCGATGCGCTCTGCTACGATGGCGTTGACGATAGCGTCGGACACCAGTTCGCCAGCGTCCATCACCGCTTTGGCGCGCTTGCCGACTTCGGTGCCGGCCTGGACAGCAGCACGCAGCATGTCCCCCGTGGAAAGCTGTGGGATGCCGTGTCGTTCTACCAGTCTCAGTGCTTGTGTCCCCTTGCCCGCCCCCGGCGGTCCAAGCAATATCAACCTCATCTGGCCTTTTTCCCCCCGCGCAGCTTCGACTTCTTGATCAGGCCCTCATACTGGTGCGCGATCAGGTGACCCTGAATCTGCGCCACCGTATCGAGCGTTACACTGACCACGATCAGGAGCGAAGTGCCACCAAGGTAGAACGGTACGCCAGTCGCTGAAATCAGGAACTCGGGCAGCAGACACACCAGCACCAGATAGATGGCGCCGACGACTGTGATGCGGGTGAGCACATAGTCAATATAATCCGCGGTACGCTCGCCCGGGCGATAGCCCGGGATGAAGCCCGAATGCTTCTTCAATTGGTCCGCGGTGTCCTTCGGGTTGAAGACGATCGCCGTGTAGAAGAAGGCGAAGAACACGATCATCGCCGCGTAGAAGGCCATGTAGAGCGGCTGGCCATGACCGAGCGACGCCAGGATGGTGCTGGCCCAAGCGGGCATGTTCGTTGTCTGCGAGAAACCGGCGACGGTCGCCGGCAGCAGCAATAGCGACGAAGCGAAGATCGGCGGAATGACGCCGGATGTGTTGAGCTTCAGCGGCAGATGCGAGGTATCGCCCTGGAACATGCGATTGCCGACCTGGCGCTTGGGGTACTGAATCAGCAGGCGGCGCTGGGCGCGCTCGAAAAAGACGATCAGGCCGATAACGATAATGGCGAGCACGATGATCGCCAGGATCAGGCCGGTCGACAGCGCTCCGGTGCGGCCTAGCTCCAAGGTACCGGAGATGGCGCGCGGCAGGCCGGCGACAATGCCGGAGAAGATGATCAGCGAAATGCCGTTGCCGATGCCGCGGGCGGTGATCTGCTCGCCGAGCCACATCAGGAACATGGTGCCGCCGACCAGCGTGACGACGGTCGAGATGCGGAAAAAGATGCCGGGATCGTTGACGATGCCGTTTCCGCCCTCGAGCCCGACCGAAATGCCGTAGGCCTGGACCAGCGCCAGAAGCACGGTCCCGTAGCGCGTATACTGGTTGATAATCTTGCGGCCCTGCTCGCCTTCCTTCTTCAGCGCTTCCAGCGACGGAATGACCGAGGTCATCAGCTGCATGATGATGGAGGCGGAGATATAGGGCATGATGCCGAGGGCAAAGATCGCCATGCGCTGCACGGCACCGCCTGCAAACATATTGAACATGCCAAGCACGCCCTTGCTCTGCGACGAGAAGGCGTGGGCAAAGGCGTCCGGATTGATGCCGGGCAGCGGGATATAGGTGCCAAGACGGTAGACGAGCAGCGCGCCGATGGTGAACCAGATGCGCTTCTTCAGATCCTCGGCCTTGGCGAAGGCCGAAAAATTCAGATTCGAGGCTAGTTGTTCAGCAGCCGAAGCCATGCCTGATTCTCCGCTTGGTCACGCTCGATGCCCGCAGCTCAGGCGGCGCGTGTCACCGAAACTCACGAGATAAGCTCCGGACTGCAAACATGCAAGCGGCCGCGTTGATGCGGCCGTCACATCTGTCGGATCAAAGCACGACCGCAGGCAAAACCGAATTCCACCTTTGCCGGCCGTACTTCAAATTGCCGTTACTCGGCGGCTGCCTTCTCAGGCAGCTTCACCGAGCCGCCGGCCTTTTCGATCTTCTCGATCGCGGCCTTGGAGGCTCCGGCTACGTCGAAGGCAAGCTTGGCCTTGATGTCGCCGTCTGAAAGGATGCGCACGCCGTCCTTGACGCGACGGATGACGCCAGCCGCAACCAGCGCCTCGGCCGTTACAACTGTCTTGGCGTCGAGCTTCTTGGCATCGAGCGCCGCCTGGATGCGGGCCAGCGACACGACGGCGAAGCTCTTGGCGAAGATATTGTTGAAGCCGCGCTTCGGCAGGCGGCGGTAGAGCGGCATCTGGCCACCCTCGAAGCCGTTGACGGCGACGCCGGAGCGCGCCTTCTGGCCCTTGACGCCGCGACCGGCGGTCTTGCCCGAACCGGAACCGATGCCACGGCCGAGACGCTTCTTGGAGTGCGTCGCGCCGTCCTTGTCACGCAGATCATTGAGTTTCATCTGGGTTCTCCTGCGCTCTGGTTCAGCCCTCGTCCACGACGCGGACGAGATGCTGGACGGCAGCGATCATGCCGCGCACCGAGGGCGTATCCTCCAGCGTGCGCTGCTTGTGCATCTTGTTGAGGCCGAGGCCGACCAGCGTTGCGCGCTGCTCCTTCGGCCGGCGGATCGGCGAACCGATCTGCTCGACGGTGATGGTCTTGGTTGCTTTCTTGGCCATGGTCAAATCCCTGGTCAGCGTCGACTATTCTTCAGCCGCAACGGCGGTGCCGCGGCGGGCCTGAAGAGTCGAGTACTTGATGCCGCGCGCAGCAGCCACATCCTTCGGATGCATCTGGCTCTTCAGCGCGTCGAACGTGGCGCGAACCATGTTGTAGGGGTTCGAAGAACCCATCGACTTGGCGACCACGTCATGCATGCCGAGCGTTTCGAAAACGGCGCGCATCGGGCCGCCGGCGATGATGCCGGTACCTTGCTTGGCGGCGCGCAGCAGAACGCGTCCCGCGCCCCAGCGTCCCTCGACGTCGTGGTGCAGCGTGCGGCCTGAGCGCAGCGGCACGAAGATCATGTCGCGCTTGGCCGATTCGGTCGCCTTGCGGATCGCCTCCGGCACTTCGCGCGCCTTGCCGTGGCCGAAGCCGACGCGGCCCTTCTGGTCGCCGACGACAACAAGTGCCGCAAAGCCGAAGCGCCGGCCGCCCTTGACGACTTTGGCGACACGGTTGATGTGGACGAGCTTGTCGACCATGCCGTCGTCGCGCTCTTCGCGATCACGGCCGCGGCCGCCATCCCTACGTTCCTGTGCCATATCCTGTTCCTTGTTTTTTTCCGGAAGCACGGTTGATGATGATATCCGGCGCCTCTGTGGGTCGCCGGGGGCGAATTTCGTTTTTAGAAGCTCAGACCACCTTCACGGGCAGCCTCGGCAAGCGCCTTGACACGGCCGTGGTAGATGTAGGCGCCGCGGTCGAAGACGACTTCCTTGACGCCGGCCTTCGAGGCACGCTCGGCGATCAGCTTGCCGATGGCAGCGGCGGCCGCCGTGTCGGCGCCGGTCTTGAGCGAACCCTTGAGCTCCTTCTCGAGCGTCGAAGCAGCCGCGATCGTGTGGCCCTTGGCGTCATCGATCACCTGGACGTAGATGTTCTTCGATGTGCGATGGACCGACAAGCGCGGACGATCGCCGGCAACCTTCTTGATCTGGCGGCGGACGCGCTGGGCGCGGCGTTGGGTGGATTCTTTCGAGCCCATGATATCAGTTCCTTGCCTTCAAAAAACGGGGGCAACCATATGCGGTAGGACAAGCCTCCCGCGACCGCTCCCCGCGGCGTTAAAATTACTTCTTCTTGCCTTCCTTGCGGACGATCTTCTCGCCGGCATAGCGGACACCCTTGCCCTTGTAGGGCTCGGGGCTGCGATACTCGCGGATCTCGGCGGCAACCTGGCCGACCTGCTGCTTGTCGATGCCGGTCACCGTGATTTCCGTCGGCTTCGGCACCGAAATCGTCACGCCCTGCGGCGTCTCGTAGACGACGTCATGGCTGAAGCCGAGCGCCAGCTGCAGGTTCTTGCCCTGCATGGCGGCACGATAGCCGACGCCGGTGATCTCGAGCTTCTTTTCGAAGCCGTCCTTGACGCCCTGCAGGATGTTGACGATCTGCGTGCGCGACATGCCCCACTTGGAACGGGCAGTCTTGGTCTGGTCGCGCGGCTGGACAGCGATCTCGCTGCCTTCCATCTTGACCAGCACTTCGTCGTTCACCACGAACTTCAGCTCGCCCTTCGGACCCTTCGCCGTCACGGTCTGGCCGTTGACGGTCGCGGTCACGCCCTGCGGCAGCGAAACGGGTTTCTTTCCAATACGAGACATTTTGTTGTCCTCGTCACTTCTCTTGTTTCAGGTCTCGGCTTTCGGGACTAGATCCCGAAAACCTGTTTCCAACCGGGTCACATACCAGATCAGAAGATCTGGCAGAGGATTTCCCCGCCGACATTCTGTTCACGCGCTTCGTGGTCGGCCATCACGCCCTTCGGCGTCGAAAGGATGGCGATGCCGAGGCCGTTGGCGACGTGCGGTATCGACTTGGCCGAAACGTAGACGCGGCGGCCGGGCTTCGAGACCCGAGCGATTTCGCGCACCACCGGCGCACCATCGAAATACTTCAGCTCGATCTCGATTTCGGACTTGCCGTTGTCGAAGTCGGTCTGGCTGTAGTCGCGGATATAGCCTTCCGCCTTCAGCACGTCGAGGACGCGGGTACGCAGGCGCGAGGCCGGCGTCGAAACGCTCGACTTCTTGCGGCCATACGCGTTGCGGATGCGGGTCAGCATATCGCCGAGAGGATCGCTCAATGACATGTTATGTCCTCCTTACCAGCTCGACTTGACCAGGCCCGGGATCTGGCCGTTATTGCCGAGATCACGAAGCGCGATACGCGATACTTTGAGCTTGCGATAATAGGCACGCGGACGTCCGGTGACTTCGCAGCGGTTGCGGATGCGGGTCTTGGCCGAGTTGCGCGGCAGCGCCGAAAGCTTCAGCTGGGCGCGGAAGCGCTCTTCCATCGGCTTGGACTGATCCATGATGATCGCCTTGAGCACCTCGCGCTTGGCAGCGAACTGGTCCGCAAGCTTGCGGCGCCTGTTGTTCTTCTCGACTGAGCTGGTCTTTGCCATTTCAGATTTTTCCTTTTCTCGCTGCCGTTACTGGCGGAAGGGGAAGTTGAAGGCCTTGAGCAATGCCCTGGCTTCGTCGTCCGTCTTCGCAGTCGT
This sequence comes from Mesorhizobium sp. M0768, assembly GCF_040320195.1. NCBI lineage: Bacteria > Pseudomonadati > Pseudomonadota > Alphaproteobacteria > Hyphomicrobiales > Phyllobacteriaceae > Mesorhizobium > Mesorhizobium sp. M0768. Next base: position 84,221 of record NZ_JAMYPD010000023.1, read on the forward strand.
ACAAACGATGACGTCCATGCCCCAGATCTGATCAACCTTGTCGTAGTTGATCTCCGGAAACACGATGTGTTCCTTGATGCCCATGGCATAGTTGCCACGGCCATCGAAGCTCTTCGGATTAAGTCCGCGGAAGTCGCGGACGCGCGGCAGTGCGATGTTCACGAGGCGGTCGAGGAACTCGTACATGCGTTCCTTGCGCAGCGTGACCTTGGCGCCGATCGGCATCTTCTCGCGGACCTTGAAGCCGGCGATCGAGTTGCGGGCGCGGGTGACGACGGCCTTCTGGCCGGCGATCATCGCAAGGTCTTCCGCCGCGATCGAAGGCTTCTTCGAATCGCCGGTCGCCTCGCCGACGCCCATGTTCAGCACGATCTTGTCGATGCGCGGAACCTGCATCTCGTTCTCGTAGCCGAACTGCTCCTGCAGCGCCTTGCGGATGGTCTCGTTGTAGACCTGCTTGAGGCGCGGCGTGTTCTGGGCAGTTGCCTGCTTGGTTTGAGCCTTAGCCATTGATGACTTCTCCCGAGCGCTTGGCGACGCGCACCTTCTTGCCGTCCTTCTGGAAGATGAAGCCGACGCGGGTCGGCTTGCCATCCTTGGGGTCGGCCAGCGCGATGTTCGACAGCTGGATCGGCGCTTCCTTGGTGATGATCCCGCCCTCTTGGGACTGGGACTGCTTCTGGTGACGACGGATCAGGTTGACGCCGCGCACCAGCGCGGTGTCGTCCTTCGGCTGTACCGAGAGGACTTCGCCCGAACGGCCCTTGTCCTTGCCGGCCAGCACGACGACCTTGTCGCCTTTTCTAATCTTCTGCATTGGTCCGGCTCCTTACAGCACTTCAGGCGCGAGCGAGATGATCTTCATGTGGTTCTTGGCGCGGAGTTCGCGCGGAACCGGTCCGAAGATACGCGTGCCGATCGGCTCTTTCTTGTTGTCGACGAGAACGGCTGCGTTCTTGTCGAAACGGATCACGCTGCCGTCCGGGCGGCGGATGTCCTTGGCCGTGCGAACCACGACCGCCTTCATCACATCGCCCTTCTTGACGCGGCCGCGCGGGATGGCTTCCTTGATCGACACCACGATGATGTCGCCCACGGAAGCGTATTTCCGCTTCGAGCCGCCCAGCACCTTGATGCACATGACACGACGGGCGCCGGAATTATCCGCGACGTCGAGGTTTGTTTGCATCTGAATCATGACTGGCCGCCTTCTTCTTTTCTAACGGGACGGGTTTCTCACCCCTCCCCGGTCTGTCCAAAATTCGTTTCGTTGGCCCTGATCAGGCCTGGTCCGAAGACACCACGACCCAGCGCTTGTCCTTGGAAATCGGCTTCGATTCCTGGATGAACACCTGATCGCCGACCTTGTGGGCGTTGTTCTCGTCGTGCGCCTTGTACTTCTTGGTCATGCGCACGGTCTTCTTCATCACGGGATGCGTGAAGCGCCGTTCGACCTTGACGACAACCGTCTTCTCGTTCTTGTCGCTGACGACGGTGCCCTGCAGAATGCGCTTTGGCATGGTTTTCGTCCTTAAGCCTTCTTGGCCGCGGACTTTTCCGCAGCGATGGTCTTGATACGCGCAATGTCCTTGCGGACCTGCCTCACGCGCGCGGTCTTCTCAAGCTGGCCGGTGGCCTTCTGGAAGCGCAGGTTGAACTGCTCCTTCTTCAGGCTGGCCAGGTCGTCGGTCAGCTGGTCCTGGGTCTTGGTCCGGATGTCTTCGGCTTTCATGATCAGCCCGTCCTTATTCTGCGATGCGCTGTACGAAGCGCGTCCTGACCGAGAGCTTGGCCGCGCCGAGACGCAGCGCCTCACGGGCGGTTTCCTCGTTGACGCCGTCGATCTCGAACATGATGCGGCCCGGCTTGACGCGTGCCGCCCAGTAGTCGACCGCGCCCTTGCCCTTACCCATACGGACTTCGGTCGGCTTCGACGTCACCGGCACGTCCGGGAAGATACGGATCCACACGCGGCCGGCACGCTTCATCTCGCGGGTGATCGCGCGGCGGGCCGCCTCGATCTCACGCGCGGTGACGCGGTTCGGCTCAAGCGCCTTCAGCCCGAAACCGCCGAAATCCAGGTTGGTGCCGCCCTTGGCGGTACCGTGGATGCGGCCCTTGAACTGCTTGCGGAACTTTGTGCGCTTTGGCTGCAGCATCGTTCTAACTCCAAATTCCTAAATGTCTTACGCGTTTTCGCGACGGCGACCGCGTTCGCGCTCACCACCACCGCCATGCGCATGATCGCCCTCGGTGGCGCGGCGCTCCGAAGCCATCGGGTCGTGCTCGAGGATTTCGCCCTTGAACACCCAGACCTTGACGCCGCAGATGCCGTAGGCCGTATTCGCCTCGGCCGTGCCGTAGTCGACGTCGGCACGCAGCGTATGCAGCGGCACGCGGCCTTCGCGATACCATTCCATGCGCGCGATCTCGGCGCCGCCGAGACGGCCGGCGCAGTTGATGCGGATGCCTTCGGCACCGAGGCGCATCGCCGACTGCACGGCACGCTTCATGGCGCGGCGGAACGCGATGCGGCGCTCGAGCTGCTGGGCGATCGACTGGGCGACCAAGGTCGCGTCGATCTCCGGCTTGCGCACTTCGACGATGTTCAGATGCGTCTCGGACTTGGTCATCTCCATGAGCTTCTTGCGAAGCTTCTCGATGTCGGCGCCCTTCTTGCCGATGATCAGGCCCGGACGCGCCGCATGGATGGTGACGCGGCACTTCTTGTGCGGACGCTCGATCACGACTTTCGAGATTGCAGCCTGCTTGAGTTCCTTCTCAAGATATTTGCGGATCTTGATGTCCTCGTGCAGCAGCTTGCCGTACTCGCCGGTGTTCGCGAACCAGCGCGAATCCCAGGTGCGGTTGATGCCGAGACGCAGACCGATCGGATTGACTTTCTGGCCCATTATGCGGCCTCCCCTTTTTCTTCGACTTCACGAACGACGATCGTGAGGTGCGAGAACGGCTTCTCGATACGGCTGGCGCGCCCACGGCCACGGGCATGGAACCGCTTCATGACGATCGACTTGCCGACATAGGCTTCCGCCACGATCAGCGCATCGACGTCGAGGTCGTGGTTGTTTTCCGCGTTGGCGATCGCCGATTCCAGCGTCTTCTTGACCGTGCCGGAAATCCGCTTGGCCGAGAATTCGAGGTCGGAAAGCGCTGTCGCGACCTTCTTGCCGCGGATCAGCGCGGCAACCAGGTTCAGCTTCTGCGGGCTGATACGGATCGTGCGCAACACGGCGCGCGCTTCGTTGTCAGCAAGCCTGCGCGGAGCTTTGGCCTTGCCCATGATTATTTCCTCTTCGCCTTCTTATCCGCGCCGTGACCGTAATAGGTCCGGGTCGGAGCGAATTCACCGAACTTGTGACCGACCATGTCCTCGTTCACCGAGACGGGAACGTGCTTCTGGCCGTTGTAGACACCGAAGGTGAAGCCGACGAACTGCGGCAGGATGGTGGAGCGGCGGCTCCACATCTTGATCACCTCATTGCGACCACCTTCACGAACCTTGTCCACCTTCTTCAGAAGGTAGCCGTCGATGAAGGGGCCTTTCCAAATCGAACGAGTCACTTGGCGTTACCTCTTCTTAGCTCTTGCGCTGATGGCGCGAGCGCAGGATGAACTTGTCGGTCGCCTTGTTGGACCGCGTCTTCTTGCCCTTGGTCGGCTTGCCCCAGGGCGAAACCGGATGGCGGCCACCCGAGGTGCGGCCTTCGCCGCCGCCATGTGGATGGTCGACCGGGTTCATGGTCACGCCGCGATTGTGCGGACGTTTGCCGCGCCACACGGTGCGGCCTGCCTTGCCGTCATTGATGTTGCCATGGTCCGGGTTAGACACGGCGCCGACAGTGGCCATGCAGGAGCCGTGGACGACACGCTGCTCGCCCGAATTGAGGCGCAGGATCGCCATGCCCTGGTCGCGGCCGACGAGCTGGCCATAACCGCCGGCCGAACGGGCGACCTGAGCGCCCTTGCCGGGCTTCAGCTCGATATTGTGGACGATCGTACCGACCGGCATCGAGGCCAGCGGCATCGCGTTGCCCGGCTTCACGTCGACCGATTCACCGGCCACGATCTTGTCGCCGGGAGCCAGACGCTGCGGGGCGATGATGTAGGACAGCTCGCCATCGTCATACTTGATCAGCGCGATGAAGGCGGTGCGGTTCGGATCGTACTCGATGCGCTCGACCGTGCCGACGACGTCGAACTTGCGGCGCTTGAAGTCGATGATGCGGTAGGTGCGCTTGTGACCGCCGCCGATGAAGCGGGCTGTGATGCGGCCGTAATTGTTGCGGCCGCCCGACTTGGTCAGGCCTTCGGTCAGGCCCTTGACGGGCTTGCCCTTGTAGAGGCCCGACCGATCGACGATGACCAGCTGACGGGTGCTCGGCGTTACCGGGTTGAATTTTTTCAGTGCCATTGTTCTGTCCTCGCGACCTTGCTCAGAGACCCGTCGCGACGTCGATCGACTGGCCTTCGGCCAGCGTCACAACCGCCTTCTTGACGTCGCTCTGGCGGCCGATCGTGCCGCGGAAGCGCTTGATCTTGCCCTTGCGGACAAGCGTGTTCACGGCCATCACCTTGACGCCGAACAGCGCTTCGACGGCGGCCTTGATTTCCGGCTTCGACGCCTTCTTGGCGACGTTGAAGACGACCTGGTTCTGCTCGGAAGCCATGGTCGACTTTTCGGTGATCGCCGGCGAGACGATCACGTCGTAATGACGAAGGTCGGTCATTTGAAGCGCTCCTCGAGAGCCTCGACGGCGGCCTTGGAAAGGACCAGCGTGCCGCGGCGCAGAATGTCGTAGACGTTGATGCCCTGGATGGGCAGCACGTCGATGTTCGGGATGTTGGTCGCTGCCAGCTTGAAGTTCTTGTCAAGCTCGGCGCCGCCAATCACCAGGGCGTTGCTCAGGCCCAGCGTCGCGAAATTCGCGATCAGCGCCTTGGTCTTGGCCTCGGTCAGCTTCAGCTCGTCGATGATGATGATCGACGCGCTCTTGGCCTTGGCCGAAAGCGCATGCTTCAGGCCGAGCGCACGCACCTTCTTAGGCAGATCGTGCTCGTGGCTGCGCACGACCGGGCCGTGGGCCTTGCCGCCGCCGCGGAACTGCGGAGCGCGAGCCGAATGGTGACGGGCGCGGCCCGTACCCTTCTGCTTGTACATCTTGGCGCCGGTGCGGGCGATTTCCGCGCGACCCTTGGCCTTGTGCGTGCCCTGCTGCTTCTTGGCAAGCTGCCAGCGCACGACGCGCTGCAGGATGTCCTCGCGCGGATCGAGGCCGAAAATCTCTTCGGAGAGCTTCAGCTTGCCGGCGTCCTTGCCGCCAAGCGTTGTAATCTTGAGGTCCATTATTCCGCTCCCTCTGTGGCCGGGGCCTCGTTCGTGGCGGCACCGTCAGTCGCAAGGGCGCGGATCGCGGCGGGCTTCGGCGCATTGGCCGGAAGCGCCACCTTGGCCGCGTCGCGGACCAGGATCCATGCACCCTTCGAACCCGGGACCGCACCGCGGATCAGGATCAGGCCGCGATCGGCGTCGGTCGAGACGACCTCGACATTCTGCGTGGTGACGCGGGTGTCGCCCATGTGGCCGGCCATATGCTTGCCCTTGAACACCTTGCCCGGATCCTGGCGCTGGCCGGTCGAGCCGTGTGTACGGTGCGACACCGAGTTGCCGTGCGTTGCGCGGCCGCCACCCATGTGGTGCCGCTTGATGACGCCCTGGAAACCCTTGCCGATCGTGGTGCCCGTCACATCGACCTTCTGGCCGACGACGAAGTGCTCGACGGTGATCTCGGCGCCAACATCGATCATGTTGTCGGCAGAGACGCGAAACTCGGCAACCTTGGCCTTGGGCTCGACGGAAGCGGTCGCGAAATGGCCGCGCATCGCCTTCGACGTGTTCTTCACCTTGGCAAGGCCAACGCCGAGCTGGACGGCGGTATAGCCGTTCTTCTCCTGCGTGCGCTGCGCCACGACCTGGCAGTTCTCCATCTGGAGAACAGTGACGGGAACATGTTCCCCGGCATCGTTGTAGATGCGGGTCATTCCCACCTTCTTTGCAATCACACCTGAACGCATCGGTTCAATTCCTTTAGAGTTCCCTGTCGGGGCTGTCGCCCCTCCACGCCTCTTGTTCCTTCAGAGTTCCGGGTCGCCCCGCTGACCTCTGGTTCCTTACAGCTTGATCTCGACGTCGACACCGGCGGCCAGGTCGAGCTTCATCAAAGCATCGACTGTCTGCGGGGTCGGGTCGACAATGTCGAGCAGACGCTTGTGCGTGCGCATCTCGAACTGCTCGCGGCTCTTCTTGTCGACGTGAGGCGACCGGTTGACCGTGAACTTTTCGATCCGCGTCGGCAGCGGAATGGGGCCGCGGACGTTGGCGCCGGTGCGCTTGGCGGTCGACACGATTTCCCGTGTCGAGGCGTCGAGCACCCGGTGATCAAACGCCTTCAGGCGGATGCGGATATTCTGTCCGTTCATGCGTCACTTCCTTGTTCTGGCGCGGCGCGGGCAGCGCCCGCGACAGATCGGTTTAAGTCCAAATTACTCTGTGATGGTGACGACGATGCCGGCACCGACGGTGCGGCCGCCTTCACGGATGGCGAAGCGCAGCTTCTCTTCCATGGCGATCGGCACGATCAGCTCGACGTCGACGGTGATGTTGTCGCCCGGCATCACCATCTCGGTGCCTTCCGGCAGCGACACGATGCCGGTCACGTCCGTCGTGCGGAAATAGAACTGCGGACGGTAGTTGGTGAAGAACGGCGTGTGGCGGCCGCCCTCGTCCTTGGTCAGGATGTAGGCTTCGGCGACGAACTTCTTGTGCGGCTTGACGGTGCCGGGCTTGGCCAGGACCTGGCCGCGCTCGACGCCTTCACGGTCGACACCGCGCAGCAGCGCGCCGATGTTGTCGCCGGCCTGGCCCTGGTCGAGCAGCTTGCGGAACATCTCGACGCCCGTGCAGGTCGTCTTGGTGGTCGGACGGATGCCGACGATCTCCAGCTCCTCGCCGACCTTGACGACGCCGCGCTCGACGCGGCCGGTCACAACCGTGCCACGGCCCGAGATCGAGAACACGTCCTCGATCGGCATCAGGAACGGCTTGTCGAGCGGACGAACCGGCGTCGGAATGTAGGCATCGACCGCAGCCATCAGTTCGCGGATGGCGTCCTCGCCGATCTTCTTGTCGCTGTCTTCAAGGGCGGCAAGCGCCGAACCCTTGACGATCGGAATGTCGTCGCCGGGGAACTCGTTCTTGGTCAAAAGCTCGCGCACCTCGAGCTCGACCAGCTCGAGCAGCTCGGCGTCGTCGACCTGGTCGACCTTGTTCAAGAACACCACGATCGAGGGCACGCCGACCTGGCGGGCCAAAAGGATGTGCTCGCGCGTCTGCGGCATCGGGCCGTCGGCGGCCGACACCACCAGGATCGCGCCGTCCATCTGCGCAGCACCGGTGATCATGTTCTTGACATAGTCGGCGTGGCCGGGGCAGTCGACATGGGCATAGTGGCGGTTGGCGGTCTCGTATTCGACGTGCGCCGTCGAAATGGTGATGCCGCGCGCCTTCTCTTCGGGTGCCGCATCGATCTGGTCGTAGCGCTTGTATTCGCCAAAATACTTGGTGATCGCCGCCGTCAGCGACGTCTTGCCATGATCGACGTGACCAATCGTGCCGATGTTCACATGAGGCTTAGTGCGCTCGAATTTACCTTTTGCCATGTGATCTCTCCATTCCTGCCAGCCCGTGCGGGCCTTGAATTAAGTTACTGATGCAACTCGTTTCGAGTTACGCGTATTTCTTCTGGACTTCCTGGGCGACCGCGGTCGGGACCGGCTCGTAGTGGTCGAACTGCATCGTGTAGGCCGCGCGGCCCTGGCTCATCGAGCGAAGGTTGTCCACGTATTTGAACATGTTGGCGAGCGGCACCATCGCGTTGATGACCACAGCCACGCCACGGGCTTCCTGGCCCTGGATCTGGCCGCGACGGCCGTTCAGGTCGCCGATAACGCTGCCGACGTAATCTTCCGGCGTCACCACTTCGACCTTCATGATTGGCTCGAGCAACTGCACGCCAAGCTTGGGGGCTGCTTCACGGAAGCAGGCGCGGCCGGCGATTTCGAAGGCCAGAACCGACGAGTCCACGTCGTGGTAGGCGCCATCGATCAGCGTCGCCTTGACGCCGATCATCGGGAAGCCGGCGAACGGGCCCGAGGTCATGACGCTGTTGATGCCCTTTTCGACACCGGGGATGTATTCCTTCGGCACAGCGCCGCCGACGATCTTGGTTTCGAACTCGAATTCGCTGCTTTCCGGATTCGGCTCGAACAGGATCTTGACGCGGGCGAACTGGCCGGTACCGCCGGTCTGCTTCTTGTGCGTGTAGTCCTGCTCGTGCTTGCGGGTGATCGTCTCGCGGTAGGCCACCTGCGGCGCGCCGACATTGGCCTCGACCTTGAACTCGCGGCGCATGCGGTCGACGATGATGTCGAGGTGAAGCTCGCCCATGCCGGAAATGATCGTCTGGCCCGATTCCTCGTCAGTCTTGACGCGGAAGGACGGATCCTCGGCGGCCAGGCGGTGAAGGGCGAGACCCATCTTTTCCTGGTCGTTCTTGGTCTTCGGCTCGATGGCGATCTGGATGACCGGATCGGGGAATTCCATGCGCTCGAGGATGACCGGATGCAGCGGATCACTGAGCGTGTCGCCGGTGGTGGTGTCCTTGAGGCCAGCGAGGGCGACGATGTCGCCGGCAAACGCCTCTTCGACGTCGGCGCGCGAATTCGCATGCATCTGCAGCATGCGGCCGATGCGCTCTTTCTTGCCCTTCACGGTGTTGTCGACCGAGATGCCCTTGGTGAGCTTGCCCGAATAGATGCGGGCAAAGGTGAGCGAACCGACGAACGGGTCGTTCATGATCTTGAAGGCAAGCATCGACAGCGGCTCGTTGTCGTCGGCATGACGCTCGATCTCGGCGTCGGTCTTGGCGTCGACGCCCTTGATGGCCGGGACATCGGCCGGCGACGGCAGATATTCGACGACGGCGTCGAGCAGCGGCTGCACGCCCTTGTTCTTGAAGGCCGAGCCGCAGAACATCGGATAGAACTTCACCGCGATCGTGCCCTTGCGGATGAGCGCACGGATCTCGTCGTTGCTCGGCATCTTGCCTTCGAGGTAATTCTCGAGCGCCGTCTCGTCCATTTCGACGGCGGCCTCGATCATCTTCTCGCGGTATTCTTCGGCACGAGCCTTGAGGTCGGCAGGGATCTCGACGATGTCCCAGGCAGCGCCCAGCGTCTCGTCGCGCCAGACCAGCGCGTTCATCTCGACGAGGTCGACGACACCCTTGAACTCGGTCTCGGCGCCGATCGGCAGCTGCATGACGACGGCATGCGCACCGAGGCGCGATCCGATCATCTCGACCGAGCGGTAGAAGTCGGCGCCGATCTTGTCCATCTTGTTGCAGAAGATCATGCGCGGCACGCGATACTTGTCGGCCTGGCGCCAGACGGTCTCCGTCTGCGGCTCGACACCGGCATTGGCATCGAGCAGCGCAATGGCGCCGTCGAGCACGCGCAGCGAACGCTCGACTTCAATGGTGAAGTCGACGTGGCCAGGGGTGTCGATGATGTTGAAGCGGTGCATCTTGCCGTCGCGACCCTTCCAGAAGGTCGTGGTCGCGGCCGACGTGATGGTGATGCCGCGCTCCTGCTCCTGCTCCATCCAATCCATGGTGGCAGCGCCGTCGTGGACTTCGCCGATCTTGTGCGACTTGCCCGTGTAATAGAGGACGCGCTCGGTGGTCGTCGTCTTGCCGGCGTCGATGTGCGCCATGATACCGAAATTGCGGTAGTCTTCGATTTTATATTCGCGGGCCATGGGAGGTGCCTCTTCAGTCTCGTTCGCGCTTTACCAGCGGTAGTGCGCGAAAGCGCGGTTGGCTTCTGCCATCTTGTGGGTGTCTTCACGCTTCTTGACGGCGGTGCCGCGGTTGTTGGCCGCGTCCATCAGCTCGCCGGAGAGGCGGTCGACCATAGTGGTCTCGTTGCGGTTGCGGGCGGCGGCGATCAACCAGCGGATGGCCAATGCCTGACGGCGCTCGGGGCGCACGTCGACTGGAACCTGGTAGGTGGCGCCGCCGACGCGGCGCGAACGCACTTCCACATGCGGCGCGACATTGTCGAGCGCCTGATGGAAGACGGTGACCGGCTCCTGCTTGGTCTTGGACTGAACCTGGTCGAGCGCGCCGTAGACGATGGTCTCGGCAACCGACTTCTTGCCGTCATACATGACGGCGTTCATGAACTTGGTGACGATCAGATCGCCGAACTTGGGGTCCGGATTGATCTCACGCTTTTCTGCACTGTGACGACGGGACATTTTTTCTCTGCCTCAATTCTACGCGGTGGCCTGGATCCCGGATCGTCGCTTGACGCCGCCCGGAACGACCTCGGCTACGCTTCGGTCACTTCGGACGCTTGGCGCCGTATTTCGAACGGCGCTGCTTGCGGTTCTTCACGCCTTGCGTGTCGAGCACGCCGCGGATGATGTGGTAACGGACGCCCGGAAGATCCTTGACGCGACCGCCGCGGATCATCACCACCGAGTGCTCCTGAAGGTTGTGGCCTTCGCCGGGGATGTAACCGATCACTTCAAAACCATTGGTCAGGCGGATCTTGGCCACCTTGCGCAGCGCCGAGTTCGGCTTCTTCGGCGTCGTGGTGTAGACGCGCGTGCAGACGCCCCGCTTCTGCGGGTTCTGCTGCATGGCCGGGACCTTGTTGCGCTTCACCGGCGCAATGCGCGGCTTGCGGATCAGCTGGTTGACGGTAGGCATTAAACCCTCTTGTCTCTCAATTCCGTATCTCGCCCGGTCAGGGCCGCTCAAAGCGTCACTTCCATACGCAAATTCGGGCCACAAACCGCGCCTCGCGGTCTTGCCCGAACAAATGGCAGAGGAAGCGGAAGCCGCTTCGTGCACGCCGGAAATGTCTTTTCGCTCGTAAAACGAACCCTGTTTGAGGCAAACTCCAAAGCGTGTCGCTTCGGAAGCAAGAGCCTCACATCGGTTCTGACTGGGCGGCTTCTACTCGTATGGCCACTGTCCGTCAACCCCGGGGCGGCAAATATTGCGCTGAACCCGAGGCTTGGCAGCCATGCGAAAAGCGCATGTAATTTTCTTGCGCCGTTTTTCAAGAGGAAGGCAGAAAGTGACCGGCTTGCCGCTGTTTCCAGGCCGTGCTTCGTGCGAAAAGGCGGCATGAACAGCCCAAAACCCCTCGCCCGGAGGTACGAACCCGTGAATGACAATGAGGAGCGCCCGGTCACCATTATTACCGGGCGGGTGTGGAAGCGCAAAGGCGGCAAGCCGGAAGGCGTGCATGTGATGTTGGTCGCGCCGGACGACGATTCGGCGGTGCGCCGCGCTCTCGAATCGCTTGCCGCCGAAGGTTATGCCGAGGCAGAGCTCGATCAGATCGGCGACATGGACGGCGTGCCGGACGAGGAGCCGCATCTGTCCGCCTATCAGGGCGCGCTCGAAGGCGAAGTGTCGATCGTGACGTTCGATGTGCCGATCTGAAGAGATCTGAATCGCGGTCGATCTCACGGGCCGGCGACAAAGCCCGGCGACTTGCCCGGCACAAGTTCTCTGCTAAGAAGCGACCTCTGGCAAAACCAAGCACACTCAACCTGCGGAGCTCCCATGTCCTCTAATCCCATCAAGCTCGGCATCGTCGGCGTGGGGAAGATCGTCCGTGACCAGCATCTGCCGGCGCTGGCGAAGGACCAAGATTATCGCCTGGTTGCTGCAGCCAGCCGCCATGGCAAAGTCGAGGACATCCCGAACTTCCCGACGATCGAGGCGATGCTCGACGCAACGCCGGAGCTCGAGGCGGTGTCGCTGTGCATGCCGCCGCAGTTTCGTTACGACGCCGCGCGCTTGGCGCTGGCGGCGAAAAAGCATGTTTTCCTGGAAAAGCCGCCCGGCGCCACGGTCAGCGAGGTCGAAGACCTGAAGGCGCTGGCGACAGCGAACGGCGTCTGCCTGTTCGCCAGCTGGCATTCACGCTATGCGCCGGCTGTCGAAGCTGCGCGCGCATTCCTTGGATCGACAACGATCAGGTCGGCCGCCATCAATTGGAAAGAAGACGTGCGCCGCTGGCATCCGAATCAGGAATGGATCTGGGCTCCCGGCGGCTTTGGCGTGTTCGATCCCGGCATCAACGCCCTGTCGATCGCTACCCACATCCTGCCGCCGATGTTCATCAGCTCGGCAGAACTCGATTTCCCCGAAAACCGCGCGGCCCCCATCGCCGCCCATATCGCCTTCCGCACGTCGAACGGTCTGCCGGTGACGATGGAACTCGATTGGCGTCAGACCGGCCCGCAAAGCTGGGACATCCTGGCCGATACCGAGGCAGGATCGATGGTGCTTTCTGGCGGCGGCTCAAAGCTTGCCATCGATGGCCGCGTCGTTCACGAGGAGCCGGAAGCCGAATATCCGATGCTCTACAAGCGCTTCGCCGAGATCGTGCGCGCCGGCACCTCCGACGTCGATCTCGCGCCCCTGCAGCACGTCGCCGACGCCTTCATGCTCGGCAAGCGCAATGTGGTGGAGGCGTTTTTCGATTGATCAGTGGGCGCCGCCGGATCGCAGGTCCGGCCGGCGCACCGCACAAATTCAATTAACGATCGCTATTGCAAAGCCGTCATAGCCCTTGGCGCCAACAGTCTGGATCGCGGTGCCTTCCAGACGTTTGTCGCTGCCGATGAACGAGAACGCCGCGCGTGCCCCTTCGACATTGGCATCGCGACCATCTTCATTCACCACCGCGCCGTCACGGATGACATTGTCGCAGACGATGACGGTCCCCGGCCTCGAAAGACGCATGGCCCAGGACAGATAGTGCGGGTTGTTCGGCTTGTCGGCGTCGATGAAGATGAAGTCGAACGGCCCGGCATTCTCGGCGCCTAAGGCCGCAAGCGATTGAAGCGCCGGTCCGACCCGCAGTTCCACACGGTCAGACACCCCTGCCCGTTCAAAGTTCGACCGCGCGACACTGGCGTGGTGCGGATCAAGCTCGAGCGTCACGACCTTGCCGTCCATCGGCAATGCTCGCGCCATCCAGATTGTCGAATAACCGCCCAACGTGCCGATTTCGAGTACCTTCCTCGCTCCCTGCATTCGCGCAAGAAGTGAGAGCAGCTTGCCTTGTGCCGGGGAAACGTCGATAGGCGGCAGGCCCTGATCATGGTTGGCCGCCAGAACGGCATCGAGAGCGGGATCCGCCTCGAAAAGAGCTTCGACAACGTAGTCATCGACAGAAGCCCAAATCTTCCTGCTCATCGTTCTCCTCCGATCCGATTGGGGAACCACAACGCGAAAAGGGGCCACTTGGGCCCCTTTTCTATCTTCTCTTTCTTGCGCGCTTACTGCGCCGCGTTAACCATGTCGGTCAGCATCGGCTCGGCGACCTCGACGCCGGACGCCTTGCGGCGCTCGTCGATGATCAACTCGTCGCGCGAGGTGGCGATGCGCCGGATCTGGCTCATCGTACCGCCGGTACCGGCCGGGATCAGCCGGCCGACGATGACGTTTTCCTTCAGCCCCTGCAGCATGTCGGTCTTGCCCGCAACCGCAGCTTCGGTCAGCACCCTCGTCGTCTCCTGGAAGGAAGCGGCGGAGATGAAGGATGGCGTCTGCAGCGAGGCCTTGGTGATGCCGAGCAGCACCGGCTGGCCTTCGGCCGGCTTCTTGCCTTCCTCGACCAGGCGCTCATTGACCTCTTCCAGCTCGATCACGTCGACGTGGTCGCCCGGAATGTAGGTCGAATCGCCCTGCGTGGTGATCTCAACCTTCTGCAGCATCTGGCGAACGATCACCTCGATGTGCTTGTCGTTGATCGACACGCCCTGCAGTCGGTAGACCTCCTGGATTTCGTTGACGAGGTAGGAGGCAAGCGCCTCCACACCCTTGATCGCCAGGATGTCGTGCGGCGCCGGATTACCGTCGAGGATGTAGTCGCCCTTCTCGATGACGTCGCCGTCCTGGAGATGGAACGGCTTGCCCTTCGGGATCAGGTATTCGACCGGCTCAAGCGTCGAGTCATGCGGCTCGATGATGATGCGGCGCTTGTTCTTGTAGTCGCGACCGAAGCGGATCGTGCCATCGATCTCGGCGATGATGGCGTGATCCTTCGGACGGCGTGCCTCGAACAGTTCGGCAACACGCGGCAGACCGCCGGTGATGTCCTTGGTCTTGGCGCTTTCCATCGGGATACGCGCCAGCACGTCGCCGGGGCGAACCTGTGCGCCCGGCTCGACCGAAAGAATGGCCTCGACCGAGAGCAGGAAGCGGGCGTCGCCGCCCTTCGACAGCTTGCCGACCTTGCCCTTGGCATCCTGGACGACGATCGCCGGCTTGAGGTCATTGCCGCGTGGCGTCGAACGCCAGTCGATGACCTCGCGCTTGGTGATGCCGGTCGATTCGTCGGCGGTTTCCTGAACGGAAATGCCATCGACCAGATCCTCGAATGCCACCCTGCCCTCGATTTCGGTGAGGATCGGGCGGGTATAAGGATCCCACTCGGCGATACGCTGGCCACGTTTCACCTTGTCGCCATCGTCGACGAAGATGCGCGAACCGTAGGTGACGCGGTGCGTGGCGCGTTCCTTGCCGGCTTCGTCGAGGATCAGCACCGCCATGTTGCGGCCCATGACCATCAGCTGGCCGTCGGAGTTGCGCACCACGTTGCGGTTGCGGATCTCGACCTTGCCCTCGTACGAGGCTTCAAGGAACGAGGAATCCACCACCTGCGCCGTGCCGCCCATGTGGAAGGTACGCATGGTGAGCTGGGTGCCCGGCTCGCCGATCGACTGCGCCGCGATGACGCCGACAGCCTCGCCCTGGTTGACGGGCGTGCCGCGGGCCAGATCGCGGCCGTAGCAGACCGCGCAGACGCCGACCCTGACCTCGCAGGTCAGCGCCGAACGGATGCGAACCGACTGCACGCCGGCCTTTTCGATCAGTTCCACGTCACGCTCGTCCATCAGCGTTCCGGCCTTGACCAGAACCTCGCCGGTGACCGGGTGGGTGATGTCGTCGAGCGAGGTGCGGCCGAGAACGCGCTGGCCAACCGAAGCGACGACCTGACCGGCATCGACGATCGGCTGCATGGTGAGGCCCTTGTCGGTGCCGCAGTCGAGCGAGTTGACGATGCAGTCCTGCGCCACGTCGACGAGACGACGCGTCAGGTAACCCGAGTTCGCCGTCTTCAAGGCGGTGTCGGCCAGACCCTTGCGGGCGCCATGGGTCGAGTTGAAGTACTCGAGCACGGTGAGGCCTTCCTTGAAGTTCGAGATGATCGGCGTCTCGATGATTTCACCGCTAGGCTTGGCCATCAGGCCGCGCATGCCGGCGAGCTGGCGCATCTGGGTGGGCGAGCCGCGCGCACCGGAGTGCGACATCATGTAGATCGAGTTCATCGGCTTCTGACGGCCGTTGTCCTCGAACTCGACCGCCTTGATGCGGGCCATCATTTCGTCGGCGACCTTTTCCGAGCACTTGGCCCAGGCGTCCACGACCTTGTTGTACTTCTCGCCCTGGGTGATCAGGCCGTCATTGTACTGCTGCTCGTATTCCTTGGCCAAAGCCTCGGTGTCGGACACCAGCTTGATCTTGGCGTCCGGGATCAGCATGTCGTCCTTGCCGAACGAAATGCCGGCGCGGCAGGCATGGCTAAAGCCGAGGGCCATGATGCGATCGCAGAAAATGACCGTCTCCTTCTGACCGCAATGGCGATAGACGGTGTCGATCATCTTGGAGATGTTCTTCTTGGTCATCTCCTGGTTGGCGGTCTCGTAGGGCACGTTGTGGTTCTTCGGCAGCAGCTCGCCGATGATCATGCGGCCAGGCGTGGTGTCGTAGATCTTCGACACGACCTTGCCGTCGGCGTCGACCGTGCGGAAGCGCCCCTTGATCTTGGCATGCAGCGTCACCGCCTTGGTCTCGAGCGCGTGCTGGAGTTCGCCCATGTCGGCAAACACCATGCCCTCGCCCGGCTCGTTCTGATTGACGATCGAAAGGTAGTAGAGACCGAGAACCATGTCCTGCGACGGCACGATGATCGGCGCGCCCGAAGCCGGGTGCAGGATGTTGTTGGTCGACATCATCAGCACGCGGGCTTCAAGCTGCGCTTCCAGCGACAGCGGCACGTGGACCGCCATCTGGTCGCCGTCGAAATCGGCGTTGAAGGCCGTGCAGACCAGCGGGTGAAGCTGGATCGCCTTGCCTTCGATCAGGATCGGCTCGAACGCCTGGATACCGAGGCGGTGCAGCGTCGGTGCGCGGTTCAGCAGCACCGGATGCTCGCGGATGACCTCGTCGAGGATATCCCAGACCTCCGGACGCTCCTTTTCGACCAGCTTCTTCGCCTGCTTGACGGTCGAGGAGTAGCCCTTGGCGTCGAGACGGGCGTAGATGAAGGGCTTGAACAGTTCGAGCGCCATCTTCTTCGGCAGGCCGCACTGGTGCAGCTTGAGCTCCGGACCGGTGACGATGACGGAGCGGCCGGAATAGTCGACGCGCTTGCCGAGCAGGTTCTGGCGGAACCGGCCCTGCTTGCCCTTCAGCATGTCGGACAGCGACTTCAGCGGACGCTTGTTGGCGCCGGTGATGACGCGGCCGCGGCGGCCGTTGTCGAACAGCGCATCGACGGCTTCCTGCAGCATGCGCTTTTCATTGCGCACGATGATGCCGGGCGCGCGCAGCTCGATCAGCCGCTTCAAGCGGTTGTTGCGGTTGATGACGCGGCGATAGAGGTCGTTCAGATCCGACGTGGCGAAACGGCCGCCGTCCAGCGGGACAAGCGGGCGCAGGTCCGGCGGGATCACCGGAACCACCTTCATGATCATCCATTCCGGACGGTTGCCGGATTCCATGAAGTTCTCGACGACCTTGAGCCGCTTCAGGTACTTCTTCTGCTTGAGCTCGGCGGTGGTCGAAGCCAGCTCAGAACGCAGATCGCCGGCGATCTTCTCGAGGTCCATGCCGGCCAGAAGGTCGTGAATCGCCTCGGCGCCGATCATGGCGGTGAACGAATCCTCGCCATACTCGTCGACGGCCATCATGTACTCTTCCTCGCTGAGCAGCTGGTGCTCCTTCAGCGCGGTGAGGCCTGGTTCGGTAACGATGTAGTTCTCGAAGTAGAGGACCCGCTCGATGTCTTTCAGCGTCATGTCGAGCAGCGTGCCGATGCGCGACGGCAGCGACTTCAGGAACCAGATGTGGGCGACCGGTGCCGCCAGCTCGATATGGCCCATGCGCTCGCGGCGGACGCGCGACAGCGTGACTTCGACGCCGCACTTCTCGCAGATGACGCCCTTGTATTTCATGCGCTTGTACTTGCCGCACAGGCACTCATAGTCCTTGATCGGGCCAAAAATGCGCGCGCAGAACAGGCCGTCACGCTCCGGCTTGAAGGTGCGGTAGTTGATGGTCTCCGGCTTCTTGATCTCGCCGAACGACCAGGACAGAATCTTCTCAGGGCTGGCAAGCGAGATCCGGATGGAATCGAACACCTGCGCAGGCGCCTGGGGATTGAAGAGATTCATGACCTCTTGGTTCATGCCGTTCTCCTTTTCGGGGTCCTCGAAAACCCCTTGCATCTAGCGCGGGCCAAACGCCCGCCGACTTGATCGGCCATCGGCCGAGAATTTGGTGCGTCCGGTCGCGGGAAGACCGCGGCCGGACGTCTTGCTTACTCGGCCGCGTCGGGCAGCCGGATCGGGTTGTCGTCGAGCTTGGTGTTCTCCAACTCGACATTGAGGCCGAGAGACCGCATTTCCTTGACGAGAACGTTGAAGCTCTCGGGAATGCCGGCCTCGAAGGTGTCGTCGCCTCTGACGATCGCCTCGTAGACCTTGGTGCGGCCGGCGACGTCGTCCGACTTCACCGTCAGCATCTCCTGCAGCGTGTAGGCGGCGCCGTACGCTTCGAGCGCCCAGACCTCCATCTCGCCGAAGCGCTGGCCACCGAACTGCGCCTTGCCGCCCAGCGGCTGCTGGGTAACGAGCGAGTACGGACCGATCGAACGCGCGTGGATCTTGTCGTCCACAAGGTGGTGAAGCTTGAGCATATATATGTAGCCCATCGTCACTTTGCGATCGAACGGCTCGCCGGTGCGCCCGTCATAGAGCTGCGACTGACCGCTGGTGTGCAGGCCCGCCTGCTCCAGCATTATGTTGATGTCGGCCTCGTGCGCGCCGTCGAACACCGGTGTCGCGATGGACACGCCGCGGCGCATCTGCTCGCTGAGGCGAACGATGCTCTCGTCGTCATATTCGCGGACCGGCTCGTTGCGGTCGTTGGAAGGCATGAAGCTCTCGAGCGTCTTGCGCAGCGGCTTGATGTCGCCCGCCGTCTTGTACGCGTCGATTAGATCGCCGATTTTCCTGCCCATTCCGGCGCAAGCCCAGCCCAGATGCGTTTCTAGGATCTGGCCGACATTCATGCGGCTCGGCACACCCAGCGGGTTAAGCACGATATCGGCATGCGTGCCGTCCTCGAGGAAAGGCATGTCCTCGACCGGAACGATCCGCGACACGACACCCTTGTTGCCGTGCCGGCCGGCCATCTTGTCGCCGGGCTGCATCTTGCGCTTCACGGCCACGAAGACCTTGACCATCTTCATGACGCCCGGAGGCATTTCGTCGCCGCGCTGCACCTTCTCGACCTTGTCCATGAAGCGCTGCTCGAGCGCCTTCTTGGAATCGTCGTACTGGCCGCGCAGGGCTTCCAGTTCGCTCTGGAGCTTTTCGTTCTCCACGGCAAACTGCCACCACTGCGAACGCGGATACTCGTCGAGCGTGTCCTTCGACAGCTTCGAGCCCTTCTTGAAGCCCTTCGGCCCGGCAATCGCTTCCTTGCCGACGAGAACGTCGGAAAGACGCGAATAGACGTTGCGGTCGAGGATCGCCTGCTCGTCGTCGCGGTCCTTGGCGAGGCGTTCGATCTCCTCGCGCTCGATCGCCATGGCGCGCTCGTCCTTCTCGACGCCGTGGCGGTTGAAGACACGCACTTCGACGACGGTGCCGAAGGTTCCCGGAGGCATGCGCATCGAGGTGTCGCGCACGTCCGAGGCCTTTTCACCGAAGATGGCGCGCAGCAGCTTTTCTTCCGGCGTCATCGGGCTTTCGCCCTTCGGCGTGATCTTGCCGACCAGGATGTCGCCCGGCTGCACTTCCGCACCGATGTAGACGATGCCGGCCTCATCGAGGTTCTTCAGCGCTTCTTCCGAGACGTTGGGAATGTCGCGCGTGATCTCCTCCGGCCCCAGCTTGGTGTCGCGGGCCATGACTTCGAACTCCTCGATGTGGATCGAGGTGAAGACGTCGTCGGCGACGATGCGCTCGGACAGGAGGATGGAATCCTCGTAGTTGTAGCCGTTCCACGGCATGAACGCGACCAGCACGTTACGGCCGAGGGCCAGATCGCCGAGCTCGGTCGAAGGGCCGTCGGCGATGATGTCGCCCTTGTTGACCCGGTCGCCCATGCGCACCAGCGGACGCTGGTTGATGCAGGTGTTCTGGTTCGAACGCTGGAACTTCATCAGCCGGTAGATGTCGACGCCGGACTTGCCGGGATCGAGATCTTCCGTGGCGCGGATGACGATACGCGTCGCGTCCACCTGGTCGACGATGCCGCCGCGGCGGGCGCCGATGGCGGCGCCCGAGTCACGGGCGACGATCGGCTCCATGCCGGTGCCGACGAACGGCGCTTCGGCGCGCACCAGCGGCACGGCCTGACGCTGCATGTTCGAGCCCATCAGCGCACGGTTGGCGTCATCGTTCTCGAGGAACGGGATCAGGGCCGCGGCCACCGACACCATCTGCTTCGGCGACACGTCCATCAGATCGACGTTTTCGCGCGGCGCCATCATCACTTCGCCGGCGTTGCGGCAAATGACGAATTCGTCGACGAAATGACCATTCTTGTCGAGCTCGGCATTGGCCTGCGCGACGTGGTGCTTGGCCTCTTCCATAGCCGAGAGGTAAACGACCTCATTGGTCAGCTTGCCGTTGACGATCTTGCGGTACGGGCTCTCGATGAAGCCGTATTTGTTGACTCGCGCGAAGGTCGCAAGCGAGTTGATCAGGCCAATGTTCGGGCCTTCCGGCGTCTCGATCGGGCAGATGCGGCCGTAATGCGTCGGGTGCACGTCGCGCACTTCGAAACCGGCACGCTCGCGGGTCAGACCGCCCGGTCCAAGCGCCGAAAGACGGCGCTTGTGGGTGATCTCCGAAAGCGGGTTGGTCTGATCCATGAACTGCGACAGCTGCGAGGAACCGAAGAACTCGCGCACGGCGGCAGCCGCCGGCTTGGCGTTGATCAGGTCCTGCGGCATCACCGTGTCGATCTCGATCGAGGACATGCGTTCCTTGATCGCGCGCTCCATGCGCAGCAGGCCGACGCGGTACTGGTTCTCCATCAGCTCGCCGACCGAACGCACGCGGCGGTTGCCGAGATTGTCGATGTCGTCAATCTCGCCCTTGCCGTCGCGCAGTTCGACGAGCGTCTTGACCACGGCCAGGATGTCGTCCTTGCGCAGCACGCGCACGGTATCCTCGGCCTTGAGCTCGAGGCGCATGTTCATCTTGACGCGGCCGACGGCCGACAGATCGTAGCGCTCGCTGTCGAAGAACAGCGAGTTGAACATGGCCTCAGCGGTTTCCAGCGTCGGCGGCTCGCCGGGGCGCATGACGCGGTAGATGTCGAACAGCGCGTCCTGGCGGCTCTCGTTCTTGTCGACGTTGAGCGTGTTGCGGATGTAGGCGCCGACGTTGACGTGGTCGATGTCGAGGACCTTGATCTCATCGTCACCGGTGCCAAGCAGCACTTTCAGCGTCTTTTCGTCGATCTCGTCACCGGCTTCGAGGAAGATCTCGCCGGTCCCGTAGTTGACAATATCCTCGGCAAGGTAGTTGCCGAGCAGATCCTCGTCGGTCGCCTTGATCGCCTTGAGACCCTTTTCGCCAAGCGCCCTGGCCTGGCGGGCGGTGATCTTCTTGCCGGCCTCGACGACGACTTCGCCGGTGTCGGCGTCGACCAGGTCACCAACGGCCTTGAGGCCGCGGAAACGGTCGACGTTGAACGGGATGCGCCAATGGTCGCCGGCGCGCTTGTAGGTGATCTTGTTGTAGAAGGTCGACAGGATCTCTTCGCCGTCCATGCCGAGCGCCATCAGCAGCGACGTCACCGGAATCTTGCGGCGGCGATCGATGCGGGCATGCACGACGTCCTTGCTATCGAACTCGATGTCGAGCCACGAACCGCGATAGGGAATGACGCGCGCGGCAAACAGGAGCTTGCCGGACGAGTGCGACTTGCCCTTGTCATGGTCGAAGAAGACGCCTGGCGAACGGTGCATCTGCGAGACGATGACGCGCTCGGTGCCGTTGACGATGAAGGTGCCGTTCAAGGTCATGAGCGGCATGTCGCCCATGTAGACGTCCTGCTCCTTGATGTCCTTGATCGACTTGGCGCCGGTATCCTCGTCGATATCGAACACGATGAGGCGCAGCGTCACCTTGAGCGGCGCCGCATAGGTCAGGTCGCGCTGACGGCATTCGTCAACGTCGAATTTCGGTCCCTCGAACTCATACTTCACAAATTCCAGCATCGAGGAGCCGGAAAAATCGGAAATCGGGAAGACCGACTTGAAAACTGCCTGCAGTCCCTCGTCAGGACGCCCACCCTTGGGCTCCTCCACCATCAGGAACTGGTCATAGGATGCCTTCTGAACCTCGATCAGGTTCGGCATCTCCGCAACTTCCGGGATCTTTCCGAAAAACTTGCGTACGCGTCTGCGGCCATTGAAAGTCTGGGTCTGGGCCATCGTCGCTCCTTAGCTCAATTCTCGGGACGAGCCTCGCCGCGGCTCGCCTTGCATCTCGGGCCACCTTGGCGGCCCTGTCTTGTTGCCCACCGCCTGTCGGCGGCTTCTTGCTCTTTTCACCCGGCGCCAATTGGCGGCGGGCCAGAAACGGGAGAAAACCCGTTTCCTGAAGGCCGGTTTGCGGCCCTCAGGAAAGAGGTTTTCGCACTCTTCGCGTTACGCAGCCTCCCTTCGACGCGAAAGGAGTGGCGGGCGGCGCGCCCCCCGCCCCCCGGGCACAAACCGTAAATAAAGTTGACCATTGCGCCCGCGGCGTGCACCCGGGCCGTGGAAATTTGAGCCGGGGCCGTGGAAAAAGCGTGCGTGAACAGTG